>NZ_JBFAKG010000025.1:89616-114032 GCF_040655595.1 Saccharopolyspora sp. NPDC050389 | reverse complement strand
CACACTGCGAGGGCCTGAGCCCGGTGCAATACCGGGCCCAGGCCCTCGCTGCCTAGACTCTCAATTACCGAGTCCAACTTCCGGGGCCCACTTCACGGGCTGCGGGGCGCCCTTCCGGCGGCGGATCTCGTAGCCGACGAGCACGACCGCGAGCGTGACGAGGCTGAGCCAGAACTGCGACCGGGTGTCGGGCAGCACCGCCATCGCCACGATCACCACGACCATCAGCGCGATGGTCAGGTAGCTCAGCCACGGGAACAGCCACATCCGCAGCGCGAGCTGCGACTCGCCGTCCGGGCCGAGGCGCTTGCGCAGGCGCACCTGGGAGACCGCGATGATCAGGTAGACGAAGAGCGCCACCGCGCCGTAGGAATTGACCAGGAACGCGAAGATCAGGTCGGGCGAGACGTACGCGGCGATCACCGACAGGTAGCCGAAGACGGTGCCGGCGAGCAGCGCCCGGCGCGGCACTCCGCTGCGGCTGAGCTTGGTCAGGCCGCGCGGGGCATCGCCTCGTCGAGTCAGTGCGAACAGCATCCGCGACGACGTGTAGAGCGCGGAGTTCAGGCAGGACAGCACCGCGGTGAGCACGATGATGTTCATGATCGTGCCGGCGCCCGGGATCCGCAGCGCCTGCAGCACCGCGGCGTACGGGCTCACCTCGATGGCGGGGGAGTTCCAGGGCACCACGGCCACGACGACGAGCACCGACAGCACGTAGAACGCCACCACGCGCAGGATGATCGACTTCATCGCGTTCGCCACGGCGCGGCGCGGTTCGGCGGACTCCGCCGCCGCGATGGTGACGATCTCGGCCCCGGTGTAGAAGCCGACGCAGGGCACCACGGCCACGAGCACGGCGGCGACGCCGTGCGGGGCGAACCCGCCGTGCGCGGTGAGATTGCCCAGCCCGCCGGGCGAATCCGGCCACCAGCCGAGGATGGCGACCGCGCCCAGGAACAGGAAGACGACGATGGCGGCGACCTTGATGGAGGAGAACCAGTACTCGAACTCGCCGTAGGAGCGCGCCGAAACCAGGTTGGTCAGGGCGAGCGTGGTGAGCAGGACGAGGCTCACCGCCCACAGCGGCACTTCCGGCAGCCACAGCTGGACGAGCTTGCCGCCGGCCACCGCCTCGATGGCGACGACGATGACGAAGAAGTACCAGTACAACCAGCCGACCGCGAACCCGGCGCGCTCGCCCAGCGCCTCCCTGGCGTAGGCGTAGAACGACCCGAGCGCGGGCCGCGCGACGGTCATCTCGGCCAGCATCCGCATGATCAGGATCGTCAGCACGCCCGCGATCAGGAAGGAGACCACCGCGGCGGGCCCGGTGGATCCGATCACCACGCCGCTGCCGACGAACAGGCCGGCGCCGATCACGCCGCCCAGCGCGATGAGGCTCATGTGTCGCCGCTTGAGGCCCTGGGCCAGGCCGCCGGTGGTTTCGGTGGTCGTTTCGGCGTCGTCGCGCGTCGCGTCTGTGGCTGGCATCGGTGTTGTTCCAGTTCGCTGAGCGCGCAGGCGGCAGCGGCCTGCGCGGCGCCGGTGGGGGAGGCGAGCGCGGTCAGCCGCGACAGGCGGCGCTGCAGATCCGGCACGTGTCGACGTGCCGTCGCGCAACCAAGAGCACCGAACCGGAATCCATGGCTGGGCATGCTACGCAGCCGCGGCCCCGAAGTGGAGCGATCTCACATGCCGAAAACCACGAGGCCGCAATGCTTTGTCCGATGTGGACGGTTTTGTCCGCGTCCGCCGATGAATTCGCTGGTGTGCACGGAGTGTGTTCGAATGAGGGAGAAGGGTGGAAAACGACGTAAATCACGGCGCTTTGGGCGTAACTTGCGATCGCGGTCATAGCACCACGGCGTCTTGGGCGCGATGCTGTAGCGGCTATGTGCTTCCCCGAGCAGCAAGCCCAGCCCCCGGCACCAACGCACTTCGCCGACGTCGAATACCCCGAGGCCCCGTATCCCGGTGCGCGCCCGGACTTCTCGTTCGTCCAGCGCGACGGCATCGGCCATCCGCTCGCCCCGGACGGCACCGCGCCGTCCGGCTGGCGGGTGCGCACCGGTGCGGCGGCGGAGCCATGCCTCGACCGCTGGCTGGCGGAACGCGATGCGGCTCCGCTCCGCGACCGGCGGCCGGTGCTGGCCTACGGCTCGAACGCTTGTCCCTCGAAGATCACTTGGCTGCGGAAGACCCTGGGACTGGCCGGGCCGGCCGTCGTGTTGCGCGCCCGCTGCGCCGGCCTTGCAGCGGTCTGGGCGACCGGGCTGCGTGCCAGAGGAGACGGCCAGCGCCCGGCGGTGCTGGCCGCCGCGCCGGGAATCGTCGAGCACCACGCGGTGTGGCTCGCAACACCCGAGCAGCGCCAAGTCCTCGACGAGTGCGAAGGGCGCGGTGCCCGCTACCGCCTGGTCTGCCTGCACGGTCCAGAGCGGATCGGCTTGGAGGACGGCAGTGAACTTCGGCACGTCCTGGCCTACGTGGGCGCGTCGCGCGAGCGCGCACCGCTGCTGCTCGAAGGTCGCCCGGTGCGTTGCGCCGAAGTGGACCAACGCGCCGCGCTGGGACTTTCCGGTGCTCCGGCAGCGAGCGACGGGTTGACGTGTGCGGAGATCATCGGCGAACCGTCTGCCGCCCCCGCCGCCCGCTGCGCGGATCGGTGAGTCGTGCGAGGTGGGGCGTGTTTGACAAACCATTGGGTCGGTTTCAGAATGTGGTCACGCCGGGTTTGACCGACACGATGCGCCACAGCGGCGCGAGCGCTGGCTGAGAGGCGCTGCAACGGACCTTCGTCCGCCACGCTCAGCCAAGCCGCTTGAAGACCACGGTAAGGGCGCCTCCTACGGGAGGTGCTTTTTTTGTGCGCGGCTTGAGATTGCGGCCTGGAGCCGATCTTTCGCGGTCGACGGCGGCCTGACGCCGCGACCGCGCCGAATCCAACTGGCGGGACATGGCGGTTCCGCGTCCGCGCCCGAGCGCGACAGCAGATCGGGCGATCTCGGCGTTCCACTTTGGATATTCGTGTCCGAATCAGTAGTTCTGCAAGCGGAAGGTAGCAATGAGCGTCAAGTTGCAGAAGGTCAACGGCCTTGAGTTCGCTGTCCGGGATCTGGCGTTGGCCGGGGCCGGGCGGCACCAGATTCGGTTGGCCGAGCACGAGATGCCGGGCCTGATGTCGACTCGTGAGGAGTACGCGGCCTCTCAGCCGTTGAAGGGTGCGCGGGTCGCGGGTTCCTTGCACATGACGGTGCAGACCGCGGTCCTGATCGAGACCTTGGTGGCGTTGGGTGCTGAGGTTCGTTGGGTGTCGTGCAACATCTTCTCCACTCAGGATGAGGCTGCGGCGGCGATCGTGGTGGGCCGCAACGGGACTCCGGAGAAGCCTGAGGGTGTGCCGGTGTTCGCGTGGAAGGGCGAGACGCTGGAGGAGTACTGGTGGTGCACCGACCAGCTGTTCCAGTTCGGTGACGGCCAGGGCCCGAACATGATCCTCGACGACGGTGGCGACGCCACGTTGTTGGTGCACAAGGGTGTGGAGTTCGAGGCGGCGGGTGTGGTGCCGCAGCCGAGCGCGGATGACCCAGAGGAGTACCGGGTCATCCTGGAGACCCTGCGGAAGTCGCTGGCGGCTGACCAGGGTCGGTTCACCCGGATCGCCGCGGGCATCAAGGGTGTCACCGAGGAGACCACCACCGGTGTGCACCGGTTGTACGAGCTGGCGAAGGCCGGCGAGCTGTTGTTCCCGGCGATCAACGTGAATGACTCGGTGACGAAGTCGAAGTTCGACAACAAGTACGGCTGCCGCCACTCGTTGATCGATGGCATCAACCGGGCCACGGACGTGCTCATCGGCGGCAAGGTCGCCGTGGTGTGCGGTTACGGCGACGTGGGCAAGGGGTGCGCGGAGTCGCTGCGGGGCCAGGGTGCGCGGGTGATCGTCACCGAGATCGACCCGATCTGCGCGTTGCAGGCGGCGATGGACGGCTACCAGGTCACCACCCTGGAAGACGTCGTGGGGATCGCGGACATCTTCGTGACCACGACGGGGAACTTCAACATCATCACCGCGGAGCACATGGCGGCGATGAAGCACCAGGCGATCGTGGGCAACATCGGTCACTTCGACAACGAGATCGACATGGCCGGTCTGGAGAAGACGTCGGGTGTGGTGAAGCAGGAGATCAAGCCGCAGGTGCACGAGTACGTGTTCCCGGACGGGCACTCGATCATCGTGCTCTCGGAGGGGCGTCTGCTGAACCTGGGCAACGCGACGGGGCATCCGAGCTTCGTCATGTCGAACTCGTTCGCGAACCAGACGATCGCGCAGATCGAGCTGTTCACCAAGCCCGGTGAGTACGACAAGCAGGTGTACGTGCTGCCCAAGCACTTGGACGAGAAGGTCGCGCGGCTGCACCTCGACGCCCTGGGCGTCAAGCTGACCGAGCTGACCAAGGAGCAGGCCGCTTACATCGGTGTCGACGTCAACGGCCCTTACAAGCCCGACCACTACCGCTACTGATCGAAGCTGAATGACTGGAACCCGCCGCGATGCTCGCGGCGGGTTCCAGTCGTATTGCGCGCTCACAAAAGATTACGATCACTATTTCTTCAGTGTTGACTGAAATTAACTGTCCGAACGCGGATCGACACCCGGCAGGGAGGCAGCGGTCGTTACGCTGCTCGCATGACGCCGCAGGAGCTCAAGAACGCATGCCTCGCGCTCACCGGTGCGCGCGAAGAGTTTCCCTTCGACGACACGAACAGCGTTTTCAAGGTCACTGGCAAGATCTTCGCCATCAGCAGGCTCGGCGGTGAGCCGCTGCGGGTCAGCCTCAAGTGCGAACCGGAGCTGGCGGTTCAGCTGCGCGCGACGTACCCGGCCATCACGCCCGGCTATCACCTCAACAAGCGGCACTGGAACACGGTCTTCCTGGACGGTTCCGTGCCCGATCCGCTCCTGCTGGACATGATCGAGGACTCCTACGACCTCGTTGTCGCCGGTTTGCCCAAGCGGGAACGGGAAAAGCTGCACTGGAACGCGCTCAGCCGCGAGGAGTGAGGCCGCCGCCCGGTCCCGCGACCGGATTGCGCCCGAGGTAGGCGACGAGGCGTTCGCCCGGCGCGGCCTGCCGGGACCACGCGACGGGCGGCCGGAACAGGAACGGGCGGGTGGCCTCGGTGACGACCATCGGTGCCAGCCGGACCAGCGCCGTCGCGAGGCCGTCCGGGATGGGGGAGTCCCGCCCGCACGCCCGGGTGATGTCCCAGCCGTGCACGGCGATCTCCAGCGCACCGGTCGCGGCGGCGATCCGGCCGTCCAGGGGCAATCCGCCGATGTGGACGTCGTCCGGGTGCGCGAGGCAGGTTTCCAGCAGCACCCTGGCGCGGTTGCGCAAGGTTGCGACCGGGTCGGCGGAATCCTCGCCGTCATCCGGAACGCGGGATGCGAGCGTGTCGGCGACAACGGCCAGCGAATCGTTGACGTGGGCGACGAGCGTCCGGAGGTCCCAGCAGGCGCACGGAGTCGCGTTGGCCAGCGTCGCGGTGGTGATGTCGGCCGCGGCGCCGAGGACGTAGCAGGTGGCGCGCTCCAACAGCGTTGCGGCATCGCTGAAGAGCTCCGGCTCGATCGCGGTTCGCTCGTCCACCGGATGGTCCTCCTCGCTGTTCGCCTGCGGTGCTTCCCGGTTAGACGCGGGGGTCGGCGAAAACTCATCGCGCGCTCGGGCGGTGAATTTCGCCGCCCGCCGCGCTGGGTTCATCCGCCGTGTCCGCTGAGGTCAAGTCGCGGCGGTTGGATCCATGGCACTTCGAACATGGGAGGCATGGGTGGATCTGCTGAGCAGGCGCGGTTTCCTGGCCGCGGGAGGAGTCATCGCGGCGGCGAACCTGCTGCCGGGCGTGGCCTTCGCCGGGCAGGCCGCGGGCGCGGAGACCCGCACCGTCACCGGCACCTTCGGGCCGAGCATCGAAGACTGGTTCTACCTACCGGTCGAGGTGCCGCGCGGGGTGGCCGAGATCGAGGTGGCCTACTCCTACGACAAGCCCGCGGTCCCGCCCGGGACCCGCGGAAATGCCTGCGACATCGGCATCTTCGGCCCGGAGGGGCACGAGCTGGGCAACGCGCGCGGCTTCCGCGGCTGGTCGGGCGGGTTCCGCGACCGCTTCACCATCAGCGCCGCCGGCGCCACCCCGGGCTACCTGCCGGGCCCGGTCGCACCGGGCACCTGGCACGTCGTCCTCGGCCCCTACACCGTGGCGCCGCAGGGGATGAACTACCGCGTCGACATCACGCTGAGGTTCGGCCCGGCCGGTGCGCCGGCCCGCCCCAACCCCGCTCCCGAGACCGCGCCGGCCCGGGAGCGGGGCCGCGCATGGTACCGCGGGGACTGCCACCTGCACACCGTGCACTCCGACGGCCGCCGGACCCCCGCGGAGCTGGTTGCGGCCGCCCGCGCCGCCGGCCTGGACTTCATCACCTCCACCGAGCACAACACCTCGTCGGCGTCGTTGCAGTGGGGCGAGCACGCGACCGACGACCTGCTGATCCTCAACGGTGAAGAGGTCACGACGCGTTCCGGGCACTGGCCGGCGATCGGATTGCCGCCCGGGACCTGGATCGACTGGCGCTACCGCGCCGACGACCCGCGCAGCTTCCGGCGCTTCGTCGACCAGGTGCACGAGACGGGCGGTCTGGTCACCGCCGCGCACCCGTTCGCCAGTTGCTTCGGCTGCACCTACGAGTTCGCCTACGAGCTGGCGGATCTCGTCGAGGTGTGGAACCAGGGCTGGACCGACGAGGAGGAAGCGGCGGTCAACCACTGGGATGGGCTGCTGCGCACCGGCCACTGGATTCCGCTGGTCGGCAACTCCGACGCGCACAACCCGGAACACGTCGTCGGAAGCCCGCAAACCGTGGTGCTCGCGGACGGCCTGCGGCGGGAGGATTTGCTCGCCGGGCTGCGTGCGGGGCGCTCATGGCTTGCCGAATCATCTGCCGTGCAGCTGGATTTCACGGCGACCGACGGTCGGCGCACCGCCGGCATCGGGGAGGGGCTCGCCGCTGACAGGGGTACACCCGTGACGTTCGAGCTGGCCGTCAGCGGCGTGCCCGGCACGATCGTGCGGCTGCTGGACCAGGTGGGGCCGGAGCACACCGCGGAAGTCCCCGCCACTGGCTCGCTCACCACGCGGTGGACGACCTACCCGCGCTACACGCGCTGGGCGCGCGCGGAGGTTCGCCGGGCCGGTCGGATGGTGGCGATGACGAATCCGATCTTCCTGACCAGGTAGCGCCGTCCGGGCCGTGAGCGTTTTGGGGCGTCATAGCACCCCAAAACGCTCACGGACCTCAGACGAACGGCCAGACCGCTGCGGTCAGCGCGAATCCCGTCAGGCCCATGACTGTCGTCAGAACAGTCCAGGTGCGCAGCGCGCTGCCGACCTCCAGGCCGACGAGCTTCGCGAACATCCAGTACCCGGCGTCGTTGACGTGCGAGAGGCCGAGCGCGCCGGCGCCCATGGCCAGCGAGACCAGCGCCAGCCGTCCCGCCGACAGGTCGAGCCCCTGCATCAGCGGCGTGATCAGCCCGGCCGTCGTCACCAGCGCGACGGTCGCCGAACCCTGCGCTCCGCGCAGCAGGAGGGTCATGGCGAAGGCCAGGACCAGCAGCGGCAGCCCGGTGGACTGCAGCAGATCGGCTACCGCGTCGCCGATGCCGGTCGTCACCAGCACCTTGCCGAACACCCCGCCGGCGCCGGCGACGAGGATGACCATCGCGACCGGCGGCAGCGCCGAACCCATCACCTCAGCCACGTGGGCGTGTGACCAGCCGCGCCGGATGCCCAGCAGCCAGGCGGAGAGCACGAGCGCGATGAGCAGCGCGACCATCGGCGCGCCGACCACGGTCAGCGTCTCCCGCAGCACGGAGCCCGCGGGCAGCGTGAGCTGGCCGACGGTGCCCGCCAGGATCAGCAGGATCGGGGTCAGGATGAGCGCCACGATCATGCGGAACGACGGTGCTCGCTCGGTCTTCGCCTCGGCCTGTACCGTGGCGACCGAGCCCGAGCCCCCGCCGGAGCCGTGCGGCGGGAGGTCGGGGGAGCCGTAGACCTCGGCGCGCACGTCCGGCGACATCGGATATTCCTTGCGCGTCAAGCGATTCGACACGAGGTAGCCGATGCCGACGACGACCGCCGTGATCGGCAGCCCGAGCAGCAGGATCCAGCCCAGGTCCGAGCCGATCTGCTTCGCCGCGGCCACCGCGCCGGGATGCGGGGGCAGGAACGCGTGCACGGTGAGCATCGCCGCGCCCATCGGCAGCGCGTAGACCAGCAGCGGTTTCCTCGCGCTGCGCGTCACGCCGTAGGCCAGCGGCATCAGGATGATCAGGCCGACCTCGAAGAACACCGGGATGCCCAGGATGAACCCGGCCACGGCGAGCGCCAGGGGCGTGCGGCGTTCGCCGAAGCGCTCGATCAGCGTGTGCGCCAACGCGTTCGCGCCGCCGGAGAGCTCGATGATGCGGCCGACCATCGCGCCGAGCGCGATGATGATCGCGACGTGGCCGAGGGTGGAGCCCATGCCCTTCTCGATGGTGTCGACGAGCTCCGCTGGCGGCACGCCGCCGGCGAGCGCGACGCCGGTGCTGACCACCAGCAGTGCGACGAAGGGCTGGACCTTCGCCTTCAGCACCAGGAAGAGCAGCAGCGCCATCCCCACCGCGCCGATGCCCAGCAGAACGGCAGGACTCATCGTTGCGCCTCCTCCGGCGAGAGCAACGTGACGACGCTGGAGTCGTCCGAGCTGCCCAGCCCGGCGCGCTCGCCCAGCAGGTAGAGCTGCTGGGCGGCCGAGGCCAGCGGCGTCGGGACGTGCGCCTGCTTCGCGATGCCTGCGACGATCCCCATGTCCTTGACGAAGATGTCCAGCCTGGACCGGACTTCCGCGCCGTCGCCGTAGGCCTCGATCATGCGGGGCCCGCGGTCGGCGAGCATGAACGATCCGGCGGCGCCCTTGCTCAGCGAGTCGATGACGGTGGCCGGATCCAGGCCGAGCGCCCGGGCCATCGCCACGGCTTCGGCGGCGGCGGCGATGTGCACCCCGGCGAGCAGTTGGTTGATCGCCTTGAGCGCCTGCGCGTCGCCGGGCTCCCGGCCGATCTCGGTGAGGGTGGAGGCGAGGCGGTTGAGCACCGGCCGGGCCGCGTCGAGGCTGTTCTCGTCGCCGCTGACGACGATCAGCAGGTCGCCGGTGCCCGCGCGGGTGGGGCCTCCGCTGACCGGGGCGTCGACCAGGCCGGCGCCGGAATCGGCGAGCCGGGCGGCGGTTTCGCGTGCCGCGTCGGGCCCGACGGTGCTGGTGAGCACCACGACGGCACCGGTGTTCAGGGCTTCGGCCGCGCCGTTCTCACCGAACAGCGCGGCTTCGACCTGCTGCTGGTCGCGGACCGCGAGCAGCACGACGTCGGCGTTCGCGGCGGCTTGCGCGGGAGTGGTGGCTTCCGCCGCGCCCGCGGCGGTGAGCTGGGCGCGGCGCCCGGCGTCGATGTCGAACACGGTCACCGGGAACGCCGGCGCGAGGTGGGTGGCCATCGGCAGGCCCATGGCTCCGAGACCGATCACGGCGACGCGGGTGGCGGAGGTTTCAGGCATTCGTCTTTCTCCGTTCTGCGGTGAGCAGGTTGATCGTGCGGACGGCGGCGTCGGCGACGGCGCTGCGCGCCGCGCTCCAGGTGCTGACGACGTCGGCGCCGGCGAGGGCGGTGGGCAGTTGGTCGGCGACGGATTGCAGGTAGGCGCGGCGGAGTTCGGCGTTGACGTTGACCTTGGCGACGCCTCGGTCGAGCGCGCCGAGGAGCTGTTCGGCGGGCAGGCCGCTGGCGCCGTGCAGGACCAGCGGAACCGGGGTGACTTCGTGGATGGCGGCCAGCCGGTCGAGGTCGAGCGCTACGGGGCGGTCGGTGAAGCCGTGCACGTTGCCGACCGCGACGGCGAGGGCGTCCACACCGGTGGCGGCAACGAATTCGGCGGCCTGCCGCGGATCTGTCATCGCGCCGGCCTCGGCATCGGTGGAGACGTCCTCGTTCCCGGCGATCGCGCCGAGTTCGGCCTCCACCCACACCCCGGCGTCGTGCGCGCGTCGCACGGCCGTCCGGGTCAGCGCGATGTTGTCCGAAAAGGACAGATGGGAGCCGTCGATCATCACCGACGTGTAGCCGGCTTCGATGCAGGTGGTGATCTCGTCGAGATCGCGGCTGTGGTCCAGGTGCACGCCGATCTCGGCCGTCGATGCCGCGGCGGCCGATACGGCGAGCTGTGCCAGCAGGTCGCGCCCGGCGTGCCGGAACGCGCTCGCGCCGGCCTGCAGCAGGACGGGACGATCGGTCCGCTCGGCCGCGGAGACGAGAGCTTGGACGGTTTCCAGGTTGTAGGCGACGAATCCGGGCAGCGCCCGCCTTGTGCGCGCGGCTTCGGCCAGCGCGCCGGTTCCGCGGAGCAGCATCAACGGCCCCGCAGCGCGGAGACGACGTCGGCCAGTGCGCGCTGGTCGCCGACGTTGCCGGGGAACACGACGTACCGGATGCCCGCGAACTCGCCGGACACCGGTTCCCACAGCGAGACGATGCCCGGCAGCATCGTGCCCCGCACCATCGCGCGGCGGATGTCGAGGCTGTCGGTGGCGATGTCGCTGGAGGTGATGCCGCCCTTGGCCACGACGAACGCCGGGCGGTGCGCGCGGACGGCCGCGCGCACGGTGTCGACCAGGCCGGCGGAGACGGCGCGGGCGATGGCCAGGCTGGCGTCCGGGTCGGCGCCGGTGACCAGCGTGCGGCTGGTGCGGATCACCACGTCGGCGTCGGACATCGCCTGCGCGGCGGCTCGCGCGACCGCCTCGACATGGGCGTCGCGGGTGGCCGGATCCAGCAGCGCCGACACGTCGAGCTCCAGCTCGGTGATTCCGCCGAGCTCGCGCAGCCCGTCGAGCTGGCTGGTGGTCAGGCCGACGTGCGAGCCGACGGCGATCAGGCCGTGCCCGTCGCCGGTGCCCATGCCGCGCAGCACCTCGACGTCCAGCGGCGGCGCGCCCGCCTGCCCGGCGCGGGAGCGGACGAAGGCCGGGCCGACCCGGTAGAGCAGCCGCTTGCCCCGGGACTCGGCGCGCAGCAGCGCGAGCGACAGCACGCGGATGTCGTCGTCGCAGGCCGCGTCCACGACGACCGGCTGCTGGTCGTGCACGGTGTCGAGGAGCTCGGCGACGCGGTCCGGGCCGCCCTCCCGGAGGTCGGCCGCGGTGACGGCCAGGACGCGATCCGCCGGCACCCGGCCGCCGGTCTTCTCGGCCACCCATTCCCGCAGGTCCGAGCTGCGGTAGCCGAAGGTGGCGTCCTTGGCGAACTCCGTGTGTCCGGCCGGGAGCATGCCGTCCGCGGTGCGCGTCCAGTGCACCGAGTCGATCGTGAACCGGCCCGCGTCGGGGAAGGCGGGGACGATGACGACGCCGTCGATCGGTTTGCCGCGCTGCGCCAGCTCTTCGGCCAGCAGATCCGTTTCGCGCGGGTAGTGGCCGCGCAGCGTCGAGTCGCTGCGGCTGGCCATCACGAAGTCGACGCCTTCGGCGTCCGCGGCGCGGGCGAGCGCGTCGATCACCTCGCGGTTGCGGGCGTCGGCGTCGGCGGCCGACAGGCTGCGGGTGTTGGTGAGCACGAAGAAGGTGCTGCTGGGCTGGGTCAGCGCCCAGCGCAGGTCGTCGACGCTCCACGTGGTCAGCACCGGGACGTCGGCGACGGTCTGGGTGCCGGTGGGGTCGTCGTCGAGCACGACCAGGCGCGGCCCGCCGGCCAAGCGCTCGGCGATCTCGGCCGGGGCGACCGGCCGGACGGCGGGCAGTCCGGCGAGGAGTTCTTCCACGGAGATCGGGCGGTCCTGGTGCAGATCGGGCATGGCGCTGCTTCCTGTCGGCGTGCGGAGGTGCCCACGCGCCGCGCGGCGGTGGGAGATCGGGGGAGCCGGGTCAGCTGTCGGTGAGCACGTGGGTGCGGAGGTCTTCGGCGGTTTGGACCATGTGGTCCTCCATCGCCTGGCGCGCCATCGCCGGGTCGGCTGCTTCGAGCGCGCGCAGGATCTTGGTGTGGTGCGCGAGGGCGTTGGCGCGGATCTCGGGCACTGCGGAGGTTTCGCTGCGGCCTTCGACCAGCAACCGGCCGAACGGCTCGAACATCAGCGGGATGAACGCGTTCCCGCTGGCGCGCATGATCGCGTCGTGGAAGGCGATGTCGGCCTCGACGAACAGCTCGACGTCGTCGGTGTCGACGGCATCGCGCATGTCCTGCAGCAGGCTCCGCAGCTGCACCAGGTCGTCGTCGGTGCGCTTGCTCGCGGCGAGCTCGACGGCGCCGACCTCGATCAGCCGCCGGGCCTCGATGAGGCTCTCCGAGATCGCCGCGCTCGACCGGGGAGTGGCTGCGGCGGAACGGATCAGCGGGTCCAGCGCCGTCCACTGCGCGGGCGGGTTGACGTAGGTGCCGCGGCCGCGCTGGATGCGCACGATGTTCTGCACGCGCAGCGCCTTGATCGCTTCCCGGACGGTGAGGCGGCTGACCGCGTACTGCTCGGCGAGCTCGCCCTCCGGCGGCAGGGCGCTGCCGGGCGCGTGCGTGCCGTCGATGATCGCGCTGAGCAGCCGCTCGGCGAGTTGGTCGGACAGCGACATTGCTGCGGTTCCTCCTCTAGATCAGACGTCAGATGTCTGATGGCACGAGACCATAGGCCCCGATCCGAACCGCGTCAATAAGGCCCGTCCGCTGGATCGATGCAGGCAGTGCGGCACATGCTCGCGCCCGTCCACATTGGGCGGTCCGCCGACCGAATTCCCAGGAGTGCTCCCGTTTCGCTTGACGCCCGCGTTGCGGCGCGATTAATGTCTCCGCCACGACAGGCATAGACGAAGAGCCACTGTCAGCGGTCTTCGTCGTGCCTTTTTTCTTTTGCCGGATCGCTGCCAGTGCCTTCCCTCGAAAGGCGGCGATCTGTGGCCTCACCTTCGAACGCGGCGACGGGGACGGTCTCCGGTGTCTCCGACGTGGTGGCGTTGATCAACAAGCTGGAACGGCTGCCGAGGAAGGCCAGCCTGATCTGGTACCTCATCCTCGGCGGGCTGTTCCTCGACGCCTACTCCAACGCCGCGCTGAGCGCCGGGCTTTCGCCCATGGTGAAGGAACTGGCGCTGACTCCCGCGCAGGTCGGGCTGCTCACCGCGACCGCGCCCGCCGTTGCGATCTTGTTCAACCCGGCCAGCGGCTGGCTCGCCGCCCGGATCGGCCGGGTCAAGCCCCTGCTGCTGGCCAAGCTCATCGGCGTCGCGGGCGCGCTGCTCACCGCGTACGCGGGCAGCTTCGAGACCGTGTGGGCCGGTCGCGCCCTGGTCGGCGTCGCCTACGGCATCGACTTCGCGGTGGCGATGGCCATGCTCGCCGAGTACACGCCAGCCAGCCTCAAGGGCCGGCTGAACCTGTGGCAGTGCGTCTGGTACATCGCCACCACCTCCAACCTCGCGCTGACGCTGATCTGCTACAAGCTCGGCATCGGCGCGGAGATCTGGCGCTGGTCGGTCGGCTCGGCCGCGATCATCGCCGGCCTGCTGTTCGTGCTGCAGCTGCTCTTCCTGGTGGAGAGCCCGTCGTGGCTGGCCTCCCGAGGGCGGCTGGCGGACGCCGCGCGCAGCCTCCGCCGGATCTACGGGTTCGACGTCGTTCCAGGCGAACAAGCCGACACGTCAGCGGCGGCGCAGCAGTCGATCGGCTTCCGGCAGTCGGGCGTGCTGTTCCGCAAGCCCTACCTGCCGCGGACGCTGCTGTCGACGCTCATCTCGCTGACCCAGTCGATGCAGTACTTCGCGATCGGCTGGTACCTGCCGGTGATCAGCCTCGCGATCTTCGGCGAGCAGTTCGAGAAGGCCACCGTCGGATCGATGGTCTTCAACGCGGCGGGCATCATCGGCGGCGCCGTCTCCGCCTACGCCGGTCGCCGGATGGGCCTGCGGATGAGCTCCGCGGTCGGCTACGCGATGGCGTTCGTGCTGCTGCTGACGCTGGGCCTCGGGTTCGGCAGCCTGCCGACCGTGCTGGCCTTCGCCGTGCCGTTCCTGTTCATCTTCTTCCACTCCGCGGGCCCCGGCGCCAACGGCAAGTCGATCGCGGCGCTGTCCTACCGCAGCGACATCCGCACCCTCGGCACCGGCATCACAGGCATGCTCGGCAGCTTCGGCAGCGTCGTCGGCCTCTACGTGTTCCCGCAGATCAAGGAGGCGGTGGGCCTCGGCCCGACGATCGCGGCGCTGGCGGTCGTCCCGCTGCTCGGGCTCATCACCTGCGTTGTCATCAAGTGGGATCCGACGCGCAGCGGCATCGACCCCGACGACGAGGTCATCGACCTCAAGCCGGCACCGGCGCTGGCCACCCGCTGACGGCGCAGAAAGGCACCAGCATGAGCAGTTCGCAACGAGGCGTGCTGTCGATCGACGAAGGCTCGACCGGCACGCGCGCGGCCGTGGTGACGGCGGACGGATCGAGCGGGCCGTCGTTCTACCAGCCGATCGCCGTGGTCCACCCCGACCCGCTGCGGGTCGAGCAGGACGCCGACGAACTATGGCGGCACACCCTGCAGGTGGCGCGGCAGGCCGTGGCGTGGGCCGTGGACACCGGCGTCGAGATCGTCGGCGTGGCGCTGTGCACGCAACGCGCGACCGCGGTCCTGTGGGATCGGGTCACCGGAAAGCCGCTGGCCCCCGCCGTGGTCTGGCAGGACCGCCGGTACGCGGCGGAACTCGAATCGCTGGCGGAGAAGTGGGACCCGGTCCTGCTGCCGCGGACCGGACGGCCGGTCGGCAGCCGGTCGCCGTTCCTGTGGGCCGCCCGGCAGATCGCGGAGAACCCGCAGGTGCGGGCCGCCGCGGACGCCGGACGGCTGCTGTTCGGGTCGATCGACACCTGGCTGAGCTGGAACCTCAACGGCGGCACCGCGCACGCCGTCTCCGCCAGCAACGCGGCGGCGCTCGGCGGCTACCTGCTGCGCGAACACGCGTGGGACCCGGACTGGCTCGACGCGGTCGGCTACCCGCAGGAGATGGCGCCGCCGCTGTCCGACGACGACGGCGACTTCGGCCAGACCGATCCCGAGGTGCTCGGCATCCGGGTGCCCATCGCCGCGGCGATGGGGGACCAGCACGCGTCGCTGATCGCCCTGGGCGCGCTGGAACCGGGCCAAGGCATGTGCATGCACGGCACCGGCACGTTCGTCGGCGCCCTCACCGGTGACGAGCCGGCGGACGCCGCGAACGCCGTCGACGGCGTGCTCGCGCTGGTCGGCTGGCGCTCGGGCGGCCGCAGCCGCTTCAGCCTGGAGGCGTACACGTCGACGACGGGCTCGGCGCTGCGCTGGCTGGTCGAGGACCTGCAGCTGTTCGAATCCGCCGAGCAGATCAGCGAACTCGCCGCCACGCACCCGCGCGACCGGGACACGTGGTTCGTGCCCACGCTCGCCGGGCTGCGGACGCCGATGGCGGTGCCCGGCGCCAGGGCGTGCCTGAGCGGCCTGAGCCTGGCCACCACCCGCGCGGCCATCGCTCGCGCCGTCCTGGAAGGCATCGCGCACTCCGTGTGCGACACCGCCGACGGACTTCGGTCCACGATGGACGGACCGCTCACCCGGCTGCGGGTCGGCGGCGGGCTGGCAGCCAGCGACGCGCTGATGCAGAGCCAGGCCGACCTCTCCGGCATCCCCATCGAGCGGGTGGCGGACTCCGCCACCGCGAGCCTGCGCGGCGTCGCCTACCTCGCCGGCGTCCGGCTCGGCCTGTGGGGATCGCTCGACGAGGTCGTCGGCGCACGCCCCGTCGGCCGCACCTTCGAACCCGCGACCACCGACCACGACCGCCAGGAGCTGCGCGCCGAATGGCAGCGCGCGCTCCGCAAGTCACTGCCCTGAACGAAGAAGGAACATCATGATGAAAATGCCGTCCCGACGGCCAAACTCGGCCGCGGCGAAGGCCACCCCCGGCGCTCCGGTGACCCTGGACCGCCGGCGGGCGTTGCGGCGACTCGCCGACGCGGAATTCGACGTGCTGGTGATCGGCGGCGGGATCACCGGCGCCTACACCGCGCTCGACGCGGTCTCCCGCGGATTCTCCGTGGCGCTGGTGGAACGCGACGACTTCGCCTCCGGCACGTCGTCGAAGTCGTCGAAGATGGTCCACGGCGGGCTGCGCTACATCGAGCAGGGCAACGTGAACCTGGTCCGGCACTCGCTGCTGGAGCGGCACCGGTTCCGCCGCAACGCACCGCACCTGGTGCAGCGCCTGCCGTTCCTGTTCCCGATCCTGGAGCAGGAAGGCGTTTTCGACCCCCGCATCGCGAAGGCCTTCGAGGGTCTGCTGTGGACCTACGACCTGGTCGGCGGCTGGCGGATCGGGCGCCTGCACCAGCGGCTCACCCCCAACGAGGTGCTCTCCCACGCGCCGACGCTGCGCGCGGACCACCTCAAGGGCGGCCTCATGTACTACGACAGCCGCACCGACGACGCCCGGCTCACCCTCACCGTCGTGCGCACCGCCGCCCACCTCGGCGCGGTCGTCGCCAACGGCGCGAAGGTCGAGCGGCTGCGCAAGACCGGCGGCCGGGTGACCGGGGCCGTGGTCCACGCCGACGGCGAGGACATCGACGTGCGCGCCCGAGTCGTGGTGAACGCGACCGGCGTGTGGACCGACGACCTCGACGCGATGGCCGACGACGCGCACCGCTCGCAGGTCCGCCCGGCCAAGGGCGTGCACATCGTGGTGCCCTGGTCGAAGATCCGCAACGACTGCACGGTCACGGTGCCGATCCCGGGCCGCGCCCGCCGCGCGACCTGCACCCGCTGGGGCGATGTCGTCGTCCTCGGCACCACCGACACCGACTACGACGGCTCCGTCGACGACGTGCACTGCACGCCCGAGGAGATGGAGTTCCTCCTCGACGGCGCGAACGTCGCCTTCAACAGCGGCATCACCGCCGACGACGTGCTCGGCAGCTTCGGCGGGCTGCGCCCGCTGGTCGGCGGCAAGGAGGGCGCCACCCTCGACATGCGGCGCGACCACCACATCAGCGTGGGCGGCGGCGGCATGGTCACGGTTACCGGCGGCAAGCTCACCACCAGCCGCCACATGGGCGAGCTCGTCGTGGACAAGGTCGCCGGGCTGCTCGGGCGGAAGACCCGCAGCCGCACCACGAAGCTCCCGCTGCTCGGCGGCGCCGGCTACGACCCCGAAGCGGTCGCCGCCTCCGGCGGCACGGCCGCCCACCTCGGCGGGCGCTACGGCACCGAGTCGCGCTTCGTGAGCGCGCTGATCGCCGAGGACCCCGCGCTCGCCGAGCCGCTGCTGGACGGCCAGCCGCACCTGAAGGCCGAGGTCGTCTACGCGGCGCGGTGCGAGATGGCGCGCTCAGTCGACGACGTGCTCTCCCGCCGCACCCGCCTGCGGCTGTTCGCCCGCGACGCTTCCGCGGCCGCCGCGCCGGCCGTCGGCGAACTCCTCGGCGCCGAGCTCGGGCTGAGCGCCGACACCATCGCCGAACAAGTAAGCAGCTACCGGGCGGACGTCGCCCGCGAGAAGTCGATCCTGTTGGGAGACAAGGCATGATCAGCCGCCAGACCATCACCCACCCGTTCAACCGCGGCAACTACGTCGTCGGTGCCCCGACCCCGCCGCGGTACGGCGCGCGCACCCCGGTCGGCCAGGGCGCGGCGTCGCTGCAGACCACCGCGGTCGAGGTTCCGGGCGCGGTCGTGGAATCGCTGCGCGGCATCGCCGACGCCGTCCACACCGACCACGACGAGGTCGTGCTGCGTACCCGCGACTGGTGGGCGGGTTCGATGATCGGCGAGACCGCCGACAGCCCGGCCACCCCGGACGCGGTGATCGTCGAGGTCAGCACCGTCGAGCAGATCCAGGCCGTGACCCGGCTGTGCAACGAGCACACCCTGCCGCTGACCGTTTCCGCCGGCCGCAGCAACGTCACCGGCGCGGCCCTGCCGGTCTTCGGCGGCGTCGTGCTCGACGTCTGCAACCTCACCGGCATCGTCTCCTTCGACGAGGACTCGCAGGTCGTCGAGGTCCGGGCCGGCATGTTCGGCGACGTCTTCGAGAAGGAGTTGCAGGAGATCCACGGCGCCACCACCGGGCACTGGCCGTCGGCGTTCGCGATCTCCACCGTCGGCGGCTGGGTCGCCTGCCGCGGCGCCGGCCAGCTGTCCACCCGCTACGGCAAGATCGAGGACATGGTCGTCGGGCTCGACGTGGTCCTCGCCGACGGCACGCTGGCGACCTTCGGCGACTACCCGCGCGCCGCGACCGGCCCCGACCTGCGGCAGCTGTTCGTCGGCTCGGAAGGCACCCTGGGCATCATCACCTCGGTCCGGCTGCGCACCCACCCGCTGCCCGAGTACGCCAAGGCCATCGCCTACGGCTTCGAAACCTTCGCCGAGGGCCTGGAGGCCTGCTGCCTGATCATGCAGCGCGGCGCGACCCCGGCCGCGATGCGCCTCTACGACAAGCTGGAGAGCGGCACCCACTTCGGGCACCCCGACACGAACCTGCTGCTGATCGCCGACGAAGGCGACCCGGTGATCGTGGACGCGAGCATCGCGGTCAGCGCCGAGGTGAGCGCGGAGCACGGGATCGAGCTCGACGGCCAGGCGTTGTTCGACCGGTGGCTGGACGAGCGGATGCTGGTCGGCAAGTCCGCGGACGGCTTCACACCCGGCCCCGGATTCGTCGCCGACACCCTCGAAATGGCCGGGCCGTGGGCGAAGCTGCCCGCCATCTACGACGAGGTGGTGGCCGCGATCTGCGCGGTGCCCGGCACGCTGGCGTCCTCGGCGCACCAGTCGCACGCCTACACCGACGGCGCCTGCCTGTACTTCTCGCTGCGCGGCGACGTCGCGCCGGAGCAGCGGCGGGAGTGGTACCGCGCGGCGTGGGACGCGGCCAACGCGGTGCTGATCCGGCACGGCGCGGCGCTGAGCCACCACCACGGGTCCGGGCTGCTGCGCGGCCCGTACCTTTCCGACGCGCTCGGCACCGGGTTCGCGACGTTCGTGGCGGTCAAGAACGCGCTCGACCCGCGCGGCGTGCTCAACCCGGGCAAGCTGGGCCTGCCCACGTCGTTCGGCACCGGGCCGCTCGACTGAACCACCGGGCGGGTAAGAGTAACGGGCATGAGTGAACCTTCCACGCGTCCGCGCCGACCGCTGAACCCGCTGATCGAGGCGACTTTCGCGGACGTCCCGGTGTGCGCCTCGGTGGTCGGTGCGGCGCGGGTCAAGGACTTCGCGGCCGCACCGACCGGGGTCGGCGTCCTGGCGTCGATCCCGGTGGGCGAGCTGCCGAAGGTCGTCCGGGTGCTGGTGCACCTGAAGAAGATCGTGTTCGTCAACATCGACGCCTGCCCCGGCCTCGCCCAGGACCGCGGCGCGATCGACTTCCTGACCGAGATCGGCGCGCAGGGCGTGGTCAGCACCCGGGCCGCGCTGATCGACCGGGCCCGGGCGCTGGACATGCTGACGATGCAGAAGGTCTTCGTCACCGACCGGTCGAACCTCAACCGGAGCCTGGAAGGCGTCGGCCGGAGCAGCCCGGACCTGGTCGAGGTGATGCCCGCCCCGATCATCCCGTGGATGCCGGAGGAGGCCCGCCGCGTGCTGTCGCCGTTCGTCGCGGCGGGCTTCGTCACCGACGCGGCCGGGGTGGCGCACTCGCTGGCGATGGGCGCGGTCGCGGCGGCCACCTCGGATCCCGGGCTCTGGTCGCTGACCCGCGATCGGCTGCGGGCCGGGAAATGACCCGTGCGCACTTTCTGTCGCTATAGCAACAAAAAGTGCGCACGGGTCCAGACCAGGCAGAACGCCTACGATAACGGAGAGCCATGAGTTTCGTTGTGATCGCACGGTACGTCACCAACCCCGGTGAGCGGGCCAAGGTGCTGGACCTGCTGGCGCCGATGGCGGCGGCGTCGCTGGCCGAGCCGGGCTGCCGCCGCTACGACCTGTACGCCGGAACCGACGACGACGTCGTCGCCATCGTCGAGGAGTACGACACCGAGGCGGACTTCGCCGCGCACTGCGATTCCGAGCACTTCAAGCGGATCGTGCTCGGCCAGGTCGTGCAGCTACTGACGGAGCGCGTGGTCACCCGCTGCGTGCCGGTCGCCGGGGCAGGCGCGTGATGCGGGTCCGCGCGGCAGTCCTTCGGGAATCCGGCCGCGAAGCGCCCTACGCGGCGTCGCGGCCCATCGACGTCACGACGCTGGAGCTCGATCCGCCGGAGCCCGGCGAGCTGCTGGTGCGGGTCCGCGCCGCCGGGCTGTGCCACTCCGACCTGTCGGTGATCAACGGCTCGCGGCGCAGGCCGCTGCCGATGGCGCTCGGGCACGAGGCGGCGGGCGAGGTCGTCGAGGCCGGCGCGGGCAGCGGTTTCGAGCCCGGCGACCACGTGGTGCTCGCCTTCGTGCCGTCCTGCGGCGACTGCGAACGCTGCGTGGCCGGCCGCCCGGCCCTGTGCGGCCCGGGCGCCGCGGCGAACGGGCAGGGCACCCTGCTCGGCGGCGGCATGCGGTTCCGGGCCGATGACGGCTCGCGGCCGTACCACCACCTCGGTGTGTCGGCGTTCGCCGAGCACATCGTGGTGTCGGCCCGCTCCGCGGTGAAAGTCGACGCCGACCTCCCCTTCGAGATCGCCGCCCTGTTCGGCTGCGCCGTCCTGACCGGTGCGGGCGCGGCCCTGCACTCGGCGCAGATCCAGGCGGGGGAGAGCGTCGCGGTGTTCGGCCTCGGCGGCGTCGGCCTCGCGGCGCTGCTGATGGCGAAGGCCGCCGGAGCATCCACATTGGTCGCGGTCGACGTCGTCGAGCACAAGCGGGAGCTGGCCACCCGGCTCGGCGCGACCCACGCCGTGGCGGGCGGGCCGGAGGCCGTCGAGTGGATCCGCGAGATCACCGGCGGTGGAGCGGAGAAGGTGATCGACACGACCGGCGTCGCGCCCGTCCTGCGGCAGGCCTACGACGCGACCCGCAGCGGCGGCACCACCGTCACCGTCGGCCTCCCGGACCCCGAAGCGCAGCTCTCCCTGCCCGCGCTGAGCCTGGTCGCGGAGGAGAAGACGCTGCGGGGCAGCTACCTCGGCTCGTGCGTGCCGAGGCGGGACGTGCCGCGCTTCATCGAGCTGTACCGGTCGGGCGCGCTTCCCGTCGACGCGCTGCTGTCCCACCGGCTCGGCCTCGACGAGATCAACGAAGGCTTCGACTTCCTGGCGGACGGCACCGCCATCCGCCAAGTCATCGTCCTCTGACCGAAACACCGCCCGGGACCAGCGAGAACCGCGGGTCCCGGGCGGCGTGCGCGGTGCGGCCGGTGTTCAATTTCTGGACAGTTGCGCGGGCACGCCGATCTTAAAGTGATCGTCGCCACATTCGGTGTCGAGAGGACGACGATGACTTCGCACCGCGCACCCCGCGCCACCACGCGGCCGCCGGACGACCCCGGTCCCGGACTCACCGGGCGGCGGCGCTTCCTCGGCTACCTGCTGGCCGCTCCCACGCTGGTCGCCGCGGCCCGATTAGCGGGCCCACCGAACGCCGAGGCGGCCGTGCCCAGCCCGGGACTTACCGACGCCTACGACCTTTCCGACGCGCTGACCCACGCCGCCCTGCCCACGTCGAACCTGATCACGGTGGCGGTGAACCCGGACGGCACGGTGTCCTTCGCGCTGCACCGCGCCGAAGTCGGGCAGGGCATCACGACCGCGGTCGCGATGCTCATCGCCGAAGAGCTGTCGCTACCGCTGGAGAAGGTCCGCATCACGCTCGCCGACGCGCGCACCGAGCTGGTGTTCAACCAACTCACCGGCGGATCCAACACCATCCACGCGATCTACACCCCGGTGCGGATCGCGGCGGCGGTCGCGCGCGAGCGGATGAAGCTCACCGCCGCGCAGCAGTGGAACGTCCCGGTCGCCGAACTCGATCTCGCCGGCGGCGTCATCACGCACCGCTCCGGGAAGCGGGCGACCTACGGCTCGCTGTCGAAGACCGCGGCCAGCCCAACGACCCGGGAGTTCACCCCGCAGCTCAAGCCCGCCTCGGAGTTCACGCTCATCGGCAGGCCGCAGAACCGCATCGACGCGCTCGCCGCCGTCACCGGCCGCAAGCAGTTCGCGATGGACCTCGACGTGCCCGGCGCCAAGCCCACCATGGTCCGACGGGCGCCGACGATCAACGGCACCGCGCGCTCGATCCGCAACCTCGACCAGGTGCGGGCAATGCCGGGCATCACCGACGTCGCGATCATCTCCACCGGCGTCGCGGTGCGCGGCGAAACCTTCGGCCAGTGCATCGACGCCGTCCGCGCCCTGGACGTGACCTGGGCACCGGGCACTGTGGACGGTGAATCCGACGAGACGCTGCTGCGCAAGCTCAAGGCCGCGACGCCACCGGTCAAACCGGCGCTGCCGCTGACGACCACGGTCGACGCCGAATTCACCTTCGCCTTCGCCAGCAACACGCCGCTGGAGACCAACTGCGCGGTCGCCGACGTCCGGAAGGACCGCGCGGAGATCTGGTCCAGCCTGAAGGTCCCGATCATCGCCAAGCAGCAGATCGCCCAGCGCCTCGGGCTGCCGGAAACCGCGGTCACCGTGCACGTGGTGGAAGGCGGCGGATCCTTCGGCCGCCACCTGTTCCACGACGCGGCGATGGAGGCCGCCGAGGCGTCCCGGGCGTTCGGCAAGCCGGTCCGGCTGATGTGGCACCGCACCGACGACTTCCGGCACGGCCGGGCGCACCCGATGTGCTTCTCGCGGATCCGGGCGACCTGCGCCGCCGGCGAGGTGCTGAGCTTCGAGCAGTACCACACCAGCGTGAAAACCGATTTCGGGCACGGCTTCGGCGAGATCATCACTGGCACGGTCACGGAGCCGGAACTCGGCAACTACTCGGTCGCGCAGACCATCTTCCTGCTGTCCCAGCGCAGCCCGTACAGCTTCGGCGTCACCACGCAGCTGCTCAACGAGGTTCCGCTGGAGTTCCACACCGGCAGCATGCGCAACGTCTACTCGCCCAACGTGCGGTGCGCGCAGGAACTCGTCGTCGACCAGCTCGCCGCCAAGCTGGGCAAGGACCCGCTGGCGTTCCGCCGGGAATTCGCCAGGGAGGAGCGCTACCGAAAGCTGCTGGACATCCTCGCGGAGAACGGGCGGTGGGGCCGTTCCCTGCCGGCCGGCGTCGCGCAGGGCGTGGCGCTCGCGCACGAGTACAAGGCGGTCGCCGGCGCGCTGGTCGAGATCGACGCCCGGCCGGAAACCGCCGGCCGGGAGGTGCCGGTGCACGAAGGCGTCACCGGGCCGCGCGTCACAAGGGTGACGTTCGTGGTCGATCCGGGCTTGTGCATCAACCCGCGGGGCCTCGAAGCGCAGATGCTCGGCGGGATCAACGACGGCATCGCCACCGCCCTGACCTTCGGCCTGCACATCGAGCGCGGCCTGCCGCTGGAAGGCAGCTGGGACAACGGTTTCTACACGCGGCAGTGGAACGTCCCGCCGGAGGTCGAGATCATCATCATGCCCGATTCCAGCGACGATCCCGGCGGCGCGGGCGAACTCGCGGTCGCGCCCACGATGGCCGCGGTGGCCTGCGCGTACGCCAGGGCGACCGGCACGATGCCCACCACCTTCCCGATCAACCACCACGACCCGCTGCGCTTCGAGCCGCTGCCGCGGGAACCGTCCATCCCGCAGTCGCCCACCGACGGCCTGGACAAGGCGTACTGAGGAGCCCTCATGCCAAAGCACACCTTCAAGCTCAACGGCGAGCAGGTCACCGTGGACGTCCCCGGCGAGGTGCGGCTGCTGTGGGTGCTGCGCGACGTCCTCGGCGTGCGCGGGCCGAAGTACGGCTGCGGGATCGGCGTCTGCCAGGCCTGCACCTGCCACATCAACGGCAAGGCGTTCAACCCGTGCTCCGTCCCGGTCTCCGAGATCGGCCCCGACGACGAGATCACCACGATCGAGGGCTTGCCGGCGACGGTCGGCGAGGACCTGCACCCGATGCAGCAGGCCTGGCTGGATCGGGACGTCCCGCAGTGCGGCTACTGCCAGCCGGGCCAGATCATGGCGGCGGTCGCCACGGTGCGCAAGGTTCGCGAGGAGGGCCGCGAAATCGGCGACGAAGACCTCGACAAGATCCGCAACGTCTGCCGGTGCGGCACCTACCAACGAATCCGGGAGGCGATCAAGGCAGGCGCCGACGCCACCGAGTAGGCGAGCCGGAGGTGGGGGGGGGGGTGGGCGCCCCCCCGCCGGGGCGGAGTCGCCGACTCCACCC
>NZ_JBFAKG010000025.1:0-89606 GCF_040655595.1 Saccharopolyspora sp. NPDC050389 | reverse complement strand
GGCGGTGCCCCCGGGGGTGGGCGCTGCGCCCCAGACCCACAAACACAACCCCCCCCCCCACCCCCCCCCCCCGCCCCCCCCCCCCCCCCGCGGGGGGGGGGGGGGGGCCCCCCCCCCCCCCCCCCCCCGGCCGGTCCGAAGTCGCCGAAACCGCCAATTCTCGTTGCTGTGCAGGTAAAATCGGTCGAGTTGACCGCTTGCGCGATCGGGAGGTCGTCGGTGGATCGGGAAGTCCGGACGATGGACGACGTGCTGCGCATGCTCGACCGGATGCTCGCGGCGGATGCCCGGAACACCCCGGGCTGGTGGGACCGGTTCTATTCCGACCGCACCAAGCCGATTCCCTTCTTCGTCGCCAAACCGGACGAGAACCTGGTGTCCTGCCTGGAGCGCGGCCTGATCGCTCCCGGGCGCGCGCTGGACCTGGGTTGCGGCCCGGGGCGCAACGCGGTGCACCTCGCGTCGCTGGGATTCGAGGTCGACGCCGTCGGCCTCTCGCCGGAGGCCGTGTCCTGGGGCGAGGAGCGCGCCCGCGAGGCCGGCGTCGACGTCCGCTTCCACCTCGGCGACATGTTCTCCGCCGACCTGCGGCTGGGCCGGTACGACCTGGTCTACGACTCCGGCTGCCTGCACCACCTGCCGCCGCACCGCCGGGTGAGCTACCTGGACCTGCTCGACCGGGTGCTGGTCCCCGGCGGCCACTTCGGCCTGACCTGCTTCGCCGCGGGCGAGATGGGTTCGGAGCTCCCTGACGAGGAGTTCTACCGCCGGGGCGACCTGGGCGGCGGGATGGCCTTCGATCCCGACTCGCTGCGCTGGATCTTCTCGGGCTACACCGAGGTCGAGCTGCGGCCCATGGCGGAGCAGCCGCCGGACGCGCCGCACTTCGGCGTGCCCTTCCTGCTGGCCGCGCTGTTCCGCCGCCCGGCGGCCCGTTGACCACCTCGGACTACTGGCCGTGCGTGCGTTCGGGGGCATTGCACCCGCACGGATGCTTGCTTCGGTGGCGGGGGTCACAGATAATCCGACGTTAACTTTCGTTAACGCGGTGCCGGATGTGGTGCCGGATGCGTGGCCGGTCGGGCGCGCCTGAGGGCCGGGAGGAAGCGGTGAATCCGAGCGGAAACCAGGTGATGCGTCCCGAGATCGAGTCGTCCTGGCGGCGCACCAGCATGAGCGGGCTCCGCCCGGAGTCGGCGCTGGACCGGCTGAACATCGCCGAATTCGACGCCGCCAGCAGGCTCATGGGCGCCGCCGGGCCGGTGCTGGACGAACTCGCCACGCGGCTGGTGGGCACCACCTTCTGCATCGCGCTCGCCGACAGCTCCTGCCGGATCGTGGACCGCCGGTTCACCGACCTGCGCACCGAGATAGCGCTGAACCGGATCAGCGCCGTGCCCGGCGCGCAGTTCACCGAGGACAACGCGGGCACCAACGCGCTCGGCACGCCGTTCGAGGTCATGCGCGGGGTCGCGGTGCACGGCTCGGAGCACTTCGTCGAGGCGCTCAAGGCGTTCAGCTGCTACGGCCACCCGATCCGCAATCCCGTGACCCGCCGGATCGAAGGCGTCCTGGACATCACCGGGCTGGCGCGCGAGGCCAATCCGCTGTTCGCGCCGCTGCTGCAGCGCGCCGTCGAGGACATCGAGCAGCGGCTGTGGGAAGGGGCGCGGCAATCGGAAAGGCGCCTGCTGCGGGCCTTCCAACACGCCTCCCGCAGCCCGTGCCGGGCCGTGGTGGCGATCGGCGGCGAGTTCGTCCTGACCAACCGGGCCGCGCTCGACCTGCTGGAACCAACGGATCACGCGGTGCTGCGCGACCTCGTCTCCGGCGTGACCAGATCCGTTTCCCGAGACCTGGTGCTGGGTTCGGGAACGGCCGTGAACCTGCGAGCCGAGAAGATCACCGGCACGGCCGATGGCTTCCTGGTCGAGCTGACGCCCCGAGCCCGCACGCGGGTTCCGGTGCCGCGCGGCCGGGCGGCCGAGAACCGGAGAGCCGGGCTGGACCAGCAACTGACCGAGCTGAGCAGCGGAACCGAGCCAGTGCTCATCGCCGGAGAACCCGGCTCCGGACGCACCTCCGCGGCGCGCACCATCGCCGGATCGCGCACCGTGCAGGTGCTCGAAGCCGCGGACGTGGTCGTCGTCGGCGAACAGGAGTGGGCGAAGCGGCTCCGCTCACCGGATCCGGCCGCGGAAGTCCTTGTCGTCGAAGGAATCGAGCTGTTATCCGACGCGCTGTGCGCGGGGCTGGCGCGAATGCTCGCAGACGATCCGGGCGTGCGCATCGTGCTCACCTCGGCGCCACGATCCGAGCTGCCCCCGCGAGTGCTGAGCGTCGCGGCGACCTGCCAGGCCCGCGTGGACCTGTCGCCGCTGCGCAGCCGGACCGACGAGTTCGCGAGGATCGCACGCACCATGCTCGCCGAGCTCCGGGCCGACCTGCGCATCGCGCCGAGCGCCCTCGAAGCGCTGATCGCCCAGCAGTGGCCCGGAAACCTCCGGGAACTGGCGGGAGTGCTCCGCGGCATCACCGAGCGGCGCACGGCCGGCGACATCACCGTCGCAGACCTCCCGGCCGGCTACCGCGACGCCGGTCGCACCGCCAGGCTGAGCCGGCGGGAGCGGGCGGAGCGCGACGCCATTGCCGAGGCCTTGCGAGTCACCGGCGGGAACAAGGTGCAGGCGGCGCAGCGCCTGGGCATCAGCCGCACCACGCTGTACAGCAGGATGCGCGCGCTCGGGGTGTCCCGTTGAGGTGTTCAGTTCTTGAACAGTTACCGCCCACCGGCGGCCGCGAACATGGTCCCCGTCACAACGACGTGAGGAGGCGGAGTGACTGCGGTGGATGAGTTCCCGGGGTGCTGACGACGATCCGGGTGTCCGATCCCAAGCGGGAGTGTGATCTTGTGCGTGGATCTTCTTCGCTGTTGGCTATCGTTGGCCGTGATGTGCCGCATCGGTGGGTTCGCGCGGAAGGTGGGTTGTTCTGCAGGTGCTGCGTGTTGCCGGGCCCCAAAATGGCGATTTACCGCTTACTGCTGGGTAGACTTGTGAAGGTCACTAGGGTCGCGTATTCCCAGGACCTCAACTCCGGCAAGTACGTGCAGTTGGTGGAGCAGGCTCGCCGGTTGGGGCGTGTCCGCAGTGAGGTATGGCTGCGCTATGGCTCGGTCAACGGTGCAGGACTGTCCGATCGGGAGATTCGCGACCGGTGGATGGCCGATGGTACGGCCGAGATGTTCGGTGTGTTGGCGAATGCGTGGAAGGAAACGGTTCGGGACGCGGTCGCCGACATCACCGCGAACCGGGCCGCTGCGAAAGCAGCCGTCCGCAAGGTGATCCACCGGCGAACCTCGGACCAGGCAGAACAGAAGCGGATGTACACCGCGCTCAAACGCGACAAGTGGGTTGAGGACCCGTTCCTGTCGCGGCAGATGCGGAAACATTGGAAGCGTGGCCGCAACCGCACTCACAACCAGATCGTGGTTCGATCGGACCAGTACCGCACGTTCACCCTGACCGAAGACGGCGACGTCTGGCTTGCCGTGCCTGGATTGCAGTGTCGCCAGTTGGTGCGAATTCCACTGACCACGACGGTGGCACCGTCTGGGACGCTACGGCTGATCCTGCGTGGCGGCCAGGTGGAAGTGCATTACCAGATCGACGCTTCCGCGATGCCGTCCTCGGCGAATCCTGCCGGTGATCGTGAGATCGGCGTGGACAAGGGCTACACCGAAGTCCTCACTGATTCCGATGGGCGGCACCACGGCACCGAGCTCGGTGTACTGCTGACTTCCGAATCGGACTATCGGAAGGTGAAGAACGTTCGGCGTGCGAAGATCCGGTCAGTAGCGGAGAAAGCCCGCGAAGCCGGTGATCACGCCAAAGCCAACCGGATCGTCAGCAACAATCTCGGGACGGTTAAGCGGTATCGGCGTTCGTCCCGCTGGCAGCAGACAGTGCGCACCACGACGTTTCGTGCGGTGCATGCTGTTGTCGATAAAGCCGCGTTGATCGCGGCTGAAGACCTCACCAAAACGTTCACCGCGCGGAACAAACGCGGTCGGAACGTCAACCGGCGCTTGGCGGCGTGGACCAAGGGGGTCACCGCTGAGGCGCTCGCGAGCGTGTCGGAGCGCAGAGGTTCTGCGCTCACGCTGGTCAACGCGGCCTACACCTCACAAGTCGCCCCCTGCTGCGATGCCCTCGGGCGTCGTAGCGGGGACCGGCTTCACTGCACACGGTGCGGGGTGGTGTGGCAGGCAGACCACGCGGCAGCGATCAACGTCCTGCACAGAGTGGGTGACCCCGACATCACCCCGCACACCCCATACCAGCGGGTGAGAAGCATCGTGCAGCAACGGGCCGATCGCCGAGCGGATCAGACTGCCGATCCCGGACTCCAGCCAGTCGGCGGAGAGCGAAACATCCAACGGAAGATCATTTCGATCGAGCTGGAAGCAGGTAATCGCACGTGAAGACCAAGGCAGCAGTTCTGCGCGAAGTGGGCAAGCCGTTCGAGATCGTCGAACTGGACCTGGACGGCCCGGGCCCGGGAGAAGTCCTGATCAAGTACACCGCGGCCGGGCTGTGCCACTCGGACCTGCACCTCACCGACGGCGACCTGCCGCCGCGCTATCCGATCGTCGGCGGGCACGAGGGCGCCGGGATCATCGAGGAGGTCGGGCCCGGCGTCACCAAGGTCAAGCCCGGCGACCACGTGGTGTGCAGCTTCATCCCCAACTGCGGGACCTGCCGCTACTGTTCGACCGGCCGGCAGAACCTGTGCGACATGGGCGCCACCATCCTGGCCGGCTCCATGCCGGACGGGACGTTCCGGTTCCACGGCGAGGGCCAGGACTTCGGCGCCATGTGCATGCTGGGCACCTTCTCCGAGCGGGCGACGATCTCGCAGCACTCGGTGGTCAAGGTGGACGACTGGCTGCCGCTGGAGACCGCGGTCGTGGTCGGCTGCGGGGTGCCCAGCGGGTGGGGCACGGCGGTCAACGCCGGCAACGTCCGGGCCGGTGACACCGTGATCATCTACGGCATCGGCGGCCTCGGCATCAACGCCGTGCAGGGCGCGTTGCAGGCGGGCGCCAAGTACGTGGTCGTCGTCGATCCCCTGGAGTTCAAGCGGGAAACGGCACTGAAGTTCGGTGCCACGCACGCCTTCGCCGACGCCGACGAGGCCCAGACGAAGGTCACCGAGCTGACCTGGGGACAGGGCGCGGACGCCGCGCTGATCCTGGTCGGGACGGTCGACGAGACCGTGGTGTCCAAGGCGACCGCGGCGATCGGCAAGGGCGGCACCGTCGTGATCACCGGGCTCGCCGACCCGACGAAGCTCACGGTGCACGTCTCCGGCGCGGACCTGACGCTGAACGAGAAGACCATCAAGGGCACGCTGTTCGGCTCGTCCAACCCGCAGTACGACATCGTGCGGCTGCTGCGCCTCTACGACGCGGGCAAGCTCAAGCTCGACGAGCTGGTGACGACGCGCTACACCCTGGATGAAGTCAACCAGGGCTACCAGGATCTGCGCGACGGCAAGAACATCCGCGGCGTGATCGTGCACGACTGATCTGCGGATCGGGTGCGCTCCGGGGTGCCACCGCACCCCGGAGCTCCCGGGTGAGTGCGGGCTAGCCCTGGGCGAAGGTTTCGACGATCTTGGCGTTGAACGCGGGCAGGTCGCGTGGGCTGCGGCTGGTGACCAGCCCGCGGTCGACCACCACTTCTTCGTCGACGACGTCGCCGCCGGCGTTGCGGATGTCGGTGCGGATGCTGTGGAACGAGGTCAGCTTGCGGTCTCGCACCACGTCGGCCTCCACAAGCGTCCAGGGCCCGTGGCAGATCGCGCCGACCGGTTTGCCCGAGGCCACGAAGTTCCGCACGAACTCCACGGCGCGCGCGTCGCGCCGGAGGTTGTCCGGGTTGATCGTGCCGCCGGGCAGGATTAGCGCGTCGTAGTCGTCGGCCGAGGCATCGGAGATCTCGCGGTCCACGGTGAACCGGTCGCCCGGGTTGATGTCGTGGTTCATCGCCTGGATCTGGCCGGAGTGCACCGAAACCAGCTCCGCCCGGGCCCCGGCCTGCTCCACGGCCCGGCGCGGCTGTTCGAGCTCGACCTGCTCGACACCGTCGGCGGCGAGGATCGCCACCCGGCGGCCGCGCAGTTCGTTCGCCATGTCCGATCACCTTCCCCGATGTGGATGTGCCGCGCTTGTTTCCGGCACCGGTTCGACTCGCGCCGCGGCGCGGACACCGGCCAGTTCCAGGGTGCGCCGCCGTGTTCCCCGCGCAACTCGGCGGCGCGCGTTCCTGCACGGCCTGCCAGGCGTTGCCGCCTGACGATGCCGGGCACCGTTCGGTGGGACGCCCACGGGCAGCCGTTTTTCTAGCGGGGTTCGTTCCAGACCGGGTGCGGTGATTCGCGGACGTGCCCGTCCGCGTGGAACACCAGGAACCGGTCGAAGGACCTGGCGAACCAGCGGTCGTGGGTGACCGCGATGACGGTGCCCTCGAAGTCGTCCAAACCGGACTGCAGCGCGTCCGCCGAGACCAGGTCCAGGTTGTCCGTGGGCTCGTCGAGCAGCAGCAGGTTGGCGCCTTCCAGCTCCAGCAGCAGGATCTGGAACCTCGCCTGCTGCCCGCCGGAGAGCGTGTCGAACGGCCGCTGCGCGGCGTGCACGATGTCGTAGCGCGCCAACGCGCGACTGGCTGCTTCGCGCGTCATGCCCGACCGGCGCTTACCGCCACCCATGAGCAACTCCAGCAGCGTCCGCCCGGCGAACTCGGGATGTTCGTGCGTCTGCGCGAACATCCCGGGCACCACCCGCGCGCCCAGGCGCGCGAGGCCGGCGTGCCGAACCGGAGTCAGCGCCTCCTGGTCCAGCTCGGAAACGTGGTCGTCGCTGCCGCCTCGGGCGAGCAGCCGCAGGAAGTGCGACTTGCCGCTGCCGTTGGCACCCAGCACCGCGATCCGCTCGCCGTAGCGGAACTCCGCGTTGAACGGCTTGGTGAGGCCGTCCAGCGCGAGTTCTTCGCAGACGACCGCGCGTTTGCCGGTGCGCCCGCCGGGTAAGCGCACCTGCACCCGCTGCTCGCGCGGAACCGCTTCCGGCGGCCCGGCCTCCTCGAACTTGCGCAGCCGCGTCTGCGCCGCCTGATAGCGCGTCGCCATGCCGTCGTTGTAGCTCGCCTTCTGCTTGAGGTCGTTGACCAGCCGCGTGAGCTTGGCCCGGTCCTCGTCCCACCGGCGGCGGAGCTCGTCCAACCGGGACATCCGCTCTTCACGGGCCTCGTCGTAGCCGGCGAATCCACCGCCGTGCACCCAGATCCGGTTGCCCGCCGCGCCGAGCTCCACCGTCACGATGCGGTTGGCGGTGCGATGCAGCAGCTCGCGGTCGTGCGTGACGAACAGGACGGACTTCGGCGTCTCCCGGATCTGCTCCTCCAGCCATTGCTTGCCGGGCACGTCGAGGTAGTTGTCCGGCTCGTCGAGCAGCAGCACCTCGTCCGGCCCGCGCAGCAGCGATTCGAGGGCGAGCCGCTTCTGCTGGCCGCCCGAGAGCTTGCGCAGCTCCCGGTACCTGATCCGGTCGAACGGCTGGCCGATCGCGGCCGTGCAGCACCGGTCCCAGTGCACCTCGGCGTCGTAGCCGCCGGCATCGGTGTACTCGGAAATCGCCTCCGCGTAAGCGATTTGTGCGGCATCGTCGTCACGCTCGATCAGCCGTTCCTCGGCCAGGTCGAGCGACTTCGCCGCGGCGCGCAGCCGTGGCGCGGCCAGCGAGATCAGCAGGTCCCGCACCGTCGAGTCGTCGCGGGTGTGGCCGATGAACTGCCGCATCACCCCGAGCCCGCCGGAACGGGTCACGCTGCCCTCGTGCGGCGCGAGATCGCCCGAGATCAACCGGAGCAGTGTGGTCTTCCCCGCGCCGTTCGGGCCGACCAGCGCGGCCTTCACCCCGTCGCCGACGCGGAACGACACGTCATCGAGCAGCACCCGGCCGTCCGGCAGAACGTAGTGCGCTTTCTGCAACTCGACATGCCCCACAGTTGTTGGCTCCTTAACAGTGCGCAGAAGTTTTCTGTTGCCGTGCCGCCGATTCGGCCAGGACTACGCCGGGATCAGGCCCGCGACGTGGTGGCGCAGCACCTCGGCGACGAGCGCGGCATCGGTCGATCCGTGCGGATAGACCAGCTCGAAGGTCAAGCCCCCGACGAGCGCGGTCAGGCGCTCCGCCTCCAGTTCGGCGTCGCGGACGCCCGCCGCCTCCAGCGCCTCCCGGAAGACGGCGCGAAGATCGGTGCCCATCCGCGTCGCCAGCGGCCGGAACTCCGGCCGCAGCCGCGCCGCGGTGATCAGCTCGACCAGCACGATCAACTCGGCCCGGTCGTCGTCCGCGACGGGCAGCACGGCGTGGCACACCGCCTCGACCAGCGCGCGGCGTCCCGCCACGTCGAGCCGGGAACCTGTCGCCGGCATCGCCAGGTCGAGCCTCCGCGCCATGCGAGCGCCCACCTCTTCGGCGGCGGCGACCATCAGCCCCTCGTGGCTGCCGAAGTGGTGCCGCACGGATCCGATGTTGATGCCCGATTCGTCGGCAACCTTCCGCAGCGAGGCCTCGCCGACACCGCCGCGCGCGACGAGCCGGAAAACCGCATCGACGATGCGGTTCTTGGCGGATGCGGTTGCGGCGTCGCGGGTCGTCACGCAGCTAAACTATCACGGCTGTGATAGTCGATTTCGGGCTCCGGTTCCGCCGGCTCGGGCCAGCACCCATTGGAAGGTGACCGGGCCTTCGGGCTCCTGCATGGTGACGATCTCGTCGATCAGCAGGGCAAAACCGGCGTCCCCGAGCAGCTCGCGGTTGCGGTCCGCGTCGTAGCTGCTGAAGAACATCGGCACGCCGAGCCAGTCGTCGACGGTGCCGTCGGTCTCGCCGCAACCCAGCGTCGCGAGGAAGTAGCCTCCCGGCCGAAGCCACCGCGCGATGCGCGCGAAGAGCGCGGCGTGCTCCTCGCGGGGCAGGTGCGTGATGGAGTAGAAGGCGGTGACCGCGTCCACGCTGCCGGCTTCGAGCCGGAGTCGCGTCAGGTCTTCTCTCACGAACCGTGCGCGCGGCACGTTCTGCCGCGCCAACTCGAGTTGCGCTGCGGAGACGTCGACACCAAGGACGTCGTGGTGCTCGGCGAGCACGGCCGTGCACGGCTTGCCCGGACCGCAGCCGAGATCCACTGCGGAGGCCGCCGAGGGCAACCGGTTCGTGAGTTCGGTGAGAAAGCGCATCCGTGGATCGCCGTGGATCCGGTCGATCCACTCCGCGTAGCGGTGCGCGATGCGGTCATATCCCTTCTCCACCACGTGCCTGGGGTCGGATTCCATGTGCGCGACCGTAAATCACCAACCGGCCGGGAAACGAGCGATTTTCTCGCGCCGACTCCGGGCATCCGGCGCTCCCTGGGCCCGAGCCGGTGGCGTCGAGCCGTCGGCTAGCGTGCAGATGTGACTGCTACGGAGCCGAGCGGCTTGATCAGCATCGAGGACGTCGAGGCCGCGGCCAAGAGCATCGCCGGGCACGTCGTGCGAACCCCGACGGCGCCCAGCCCAGGGCTCACCGAGCTGCTCGGCGCGCCGGTCACGGCGAAGCTGGAGCTGTTGCAGCGCACCGGCTCTTTCAAGGTGCGCGGGGCGACGGCGAAGCTGCTGGCGCTGGGCGAGGCGGAGCGCGCTGCCGGAGTCGTCGCGGTGAGCGGCGGAAACCACGGGATCGCCCTCGCCGTCATGGCCGGTGCGCTCGAGGTCAAGGCGACTGTCGTGATGCCGCGCTCGGCGCCGGCTCGCGCCGTCGAGATCGCGGAGGCGGCCGGGGCCGTCGTTCGCGTCACCGACGACATGGCCGGCGCGTTCGCGCTGACGGCTGAGCTGCGAGAAAGTGGGCTCACCCTGGTCCACCCCTTCGACGATCCGGTCGTCATCGCAGGTCAGGGCACGGTCGGCCTGGAGTTCGCCGACGACGCCGACGAACTCACCGACGTGCTGGTCAGCATCGGTGGCGGCGGGCTGATCGCCGGCGTCGCCACGGCACTGCGCGCGCGACGCCCCGACCTGCGGATCTGGGGAGTGGAGACCGGGGGAGCGGAGGCCATGTCCGAGGCGCTGGCGGCCGGCGGGCCGGTGCCCGTCGAACTGTCGTCGGTGGTGTCCACGCTCAGCGCCCCGGCGGTCTCGCAGCTGACCTACGATCATGTGTCCACATTGGTCACCGACGTCGTCGTGGTGCCCGACGCCGAGGCGGTGCAGGGAGTCCTCGACCTGGCCAACCACGCGAAGGTCTGGGCCGAGCCCGCCGCGGGATGCCTCATCCCGGCCGCGCGACGGGTGCTCGAACGGGTCGGCCCCGGAGTCAGGCTCGGCCTCGTGCTGTGCGGCGGGAACGCTACGACCGCGGACGTCGCCGCCTGGGCGGACCGCTTCGGCCTCGGCTGACCGCAGGCGGCCGCGTCCACAATGGAGCGGATCGTGGCTGCTCGATCCGGCCCGACTCTGGGTACCCGGGGCGTGTCGACCGGTGCTTCCGGTGCCGCTACTGCAGAGGGGGCTGTGATGAACGAGCGTTCATGGGAGCGGGCGGGTGCGGCCAGTGGGCTGGTCGCCGCCGTGTTGTTACTGGTCAGCCTGTTGCTCAATCCCTTGTCGCCGCCCAGCGACGAGCCGGTGCGCACGTTCTTCTACGTGACCGCGAACCGCCCGACCGTGTTGCTGGCCGCGTTGCTGTCGACCGTCGCCGCAGTGGTCTTCCTGTGGTTCGTGGGACATCTGCGCCACCTGTTGCAGCGTGCCGAAGGCGGCGCGGAAGCGTTCTCGCCGGTGGTGTTCGCCGCCGGCGTCGGCCTCGCGACGATGGCGATGCTGAGCACGCTGCCGATCACCACGCTGGTTTCGCTGAGCCGGAACGTGGAGACCGCGAGCCAGGCGATGGTGCTCGTGCTCGCCGAACTGCACCGGCTGTCGCTCGGCGGGCTCGGCCTGCTGGTCGCCTTGTTCGCGGCCACCGCCGGGGCGGCCGTGCTGCGCGGCGAACTGCTGGCGCCGTGGCTGGGCTGGTTCGGCTTCGGCGTGGGCCTGATCGGGCTGATCGCCGGCGTCACCTCCTTCTACATGCCCAGCACATTCGTCGCGGTCGCCGGTCTGGTGACCGGTCTCGTGTTCGCGGTGTGGATCGGTGCGGCATCGGTGCTGATGGTGTACCGGCCGGAGGTCGATCGAGCCCCGGCCGCCGGCACGGCATTCGCGCACTGAACCCCCGGCGTCCGTTTCGGTCAGTCCTCGAGGAACGCGAGGTCGAGACGGCGGAGGCGATCCGGGTCGGCGAGGATGTCGAGCTCCACGACCTTCCCGCGGGCGACCGTGAACGCCGCGAGCGAGATCGGCCGGCCTCCGGAGATCGCCACCGCCCCTGGCGCGCCGTTGACGAGCGCGGGCCGGGTCATCTCGGCGATCTGCGCGAAGAAGATCGCACCTTCCGCCACCGCCTTCGCGCCTCGCCGCATGGCGCTCGGGCGCAGCGAGCCGCCATCGGTGCGCACCACGACATCCGGGTCGAGGACCGCGAGGAGCGCATCGAAGTCCCCGGCGCGCGCGGCCACGAGGAAGGCGTCGACGACTTCGCGCTGCTGGGCCAGATCCGCGTCGGGAGCCGGTGCCGAGCCCTGCACCCGGCCGCGGGCCCGGCTGGCGAGCTTGCGGGTTGCGGTGGGAGTGCGCCCGACGATCGGGGCGATCTCGTCGAACGGCACCGCGAACAGGTCGTGCAGCACGAAAGCGAGCCGTTCGGCGGGCGTGAGCGTTTCGAGGACCACCAGCAGCGCGAGCCCGACGGAGTCGGCCAGCAGCGCCTCGTGCTCCGGGGTGACGGCGTCCGGGCCGCTGATGACCGGATCGGGCACGTGCACGTCCAACGGTTCCTCGCGACGCGCGGTTCGCGCGCGGAGCATGTTCAGGCACACCCGGCCGACGACCGTGGTCAGCCAGCCGCCCAGGTTCTCGATCTCCTCGGCGTCGGAGCGGCTGAGCCTCAGCCAGGACTCCTGGACCGCGTCTTCCGCTTCGCTCAGCGAGCCGAGCATCCGGTAGGCCACCGCCCGCAGGTGCCCGCGGTGGGCCTCGAAGCGATCCGCCAGAAAGTCCTTCTCGTCCATCGGTCACATTCCTCCGTCGCGTCGTGTCGTAGAAGTGACCCGCCGAACCCGGCCGATGTGACACGCCCCGGCCGCCGACGCTTCCCGGAGGGCCTGTCAGCCCGCCTCGGCACCACCGTCCGGTTGCGGATGCGGCCAGATGCCGGAGGTGCCTCGGCGGTGGCTGTCGACGAGATGCGTGTCGACGATGCCGATCGCTTCCATCAGCGCGAACATCGTCGTCGGGCCGACGAACGCGAAACCCTTGCGGCGCAGCGCTTTCGACAGCGCCACGGATTCCGGTGACGTCGTGGGGACCTCGGCGATCGTCCGCGGGAGCGGTGTGGTCTCCGGCTTGAACGACCAGACGAATGCTTCCAGGCCGTCCTCGGCGCGCATTTCGATGGTCGCGCGGGCGTTGGTGATGGCCGCGCGGATCTTGGCCTTGTTGCGCACGATTCCCGCGTTGCCGAGCAGGCGCGCGACATCCTCTTCGGTGTAGGCCGCGATGGCGTCCGGGGCGAAGTGGTCGAACGCCTCGCGGAAGGCCGGACGCTTGCGCAGGATCGTCGCCCAGGAGAGCCCGGCCTGGAAGCCCTCCAGACTGATCCGCTCGAACAGGGCCTGCTCGCCGCGCACGGGCATGCCCCACTCGGTGTCGTAGTACTCGCGCAGCAGGGGATCGCGGGCCGCCCACGGCGGCCGCGCCAACCCGTCCTCGCCGATCACGACCCCGGCGTCGGTCGTCGTGGTGTCTGCCGCTGCGGGACTCACTGTCTCGTTCTCCTCGGATTCTTGGCGTTTTCGGTTGTCATGCGGAGCGGTGCACGAGGATGGTGCGAATCACTTCCCAGGTGCCGCCATCGCGGGCCGCGCCGCGCAGCCCGTCGAAGGTTCCCACGCCGCCCACGGCGATGAGGTCGTCGCTGGCGAGCGCGGCGGTGCCGATCGTACGGGCCGGGTCCCAGTCGGTGGAGTGCACGAGCCGGCGGCCCATCTGCACCCAGCCGGGAACCTGCCCGGTGACCACCCACGCGTCCGGTTCCTGCTCGGTGAAGCGCCGCGCCTGCCGCAGCCATGACGCGGCCCGCTCCGGCCAGTCGACGACGTCGAGCACGTGCCCGCCCCGCTCGTTCCACGCCCGCGCGACGGCGTCGGCGGTCGCCTGGGACGGGGCGTCGCGCGAGCAGCCGATCACGATCGAAGCCACCCTCGGCCGCAGCCCGGCGAGCAGGCCCACCACCGTCGCCAGCTCGATTTCGCTGTGCGGCGGCGGACTCTCGGCCTCCGTGCTGGTTTCGCGGGCCAGTGGCGAAAGAGTTCGTCGCGCCATAGCAGCAGTCCTCGTGTTCGTCATCAGGCCGCGTCGTGGAAGACCAGCCCCAGCGTGTGGCGTCGCCCGGAACGCACCGGCGAAACCCCGTGCCGCACCGGGGAAGCGGACCAGCCGCGTGCCGAGCGCACCGGCCGGTCTCGCGTGGTGAACACCAGGCCGTGCCCCTGCGGGATCAGCGTTGCGGTGCCCCGCGATTGGGCGCGGGGGCGCTGCTCCACCAGCATGAACTCGCCTCCGGTGTGATCGGTCCCCGGATCGTTGAGGTTGATCACCACCTGCAGCGGGAACACCTTGTCGCCGTACAGATCCCGGTGCAGCGCGTTCCAGCCGCCCGCCTCGTAGCGCAGCAGGATGGGCGTGGGACGGGCCTGCCCGGCCCGGTGGCAGATGTCCAGCCACTCGTCGAGGGTGTCCGGCCATTCGGCTTCCCGGCTGAGCTTGTCGGCCCAGTCCCGGGCGATCGGCAGCAGCCGCGGATAGAGGGCCTGCCGCAGTTTCTCCACCGGTTCCGGGAAAGGCGCGGCGAAGTAGTGGTAGTCGCCGTTGTCGCCGAAGCGGTGGCGGCGCAGGTTGATCGTGGCCCGGAAGTGCTCCGGCTCGTCCCACAGGGCCGCGATCCGCTCGCACTCGGCGGCGGTCAGCAACTGCGGCAGCAGCGCGCAGCCGTAGTCGTTGACCTCGGCGGCGACCTCCTCCCAGTCCGCCGCCGCGACCCGCTTCGCGAACCGGTCCGTCTTCGACGTGCTCATGCCGCCTCCAGATTCAGCAGGGTCGCCTTGGCTTCCACACCGCCGACGTAGCCGCCCGCGGTGCCGTCCGAACGCACGACCCGGTGGCACGGCACCACCACCGGCAGCGGGTTGGTCGCGCACGCGGTGCCCACCGCGCGAACCGCGCGTGGGCTGCCCGCCGCGGCGGCGACCTCGGCGTAGCTGGCGGTGCGGCCGTAGGCGATGTCGGGCAGGTGCTCCAGCACGTTGAGCCGGAACCCGCGCGAGAGGCGCCAGTCCAGCGGCAGGTCGAAAGCCCGCCGTCGCCCGGAGAAGTACTCGTCGATCTGGTGGGCCGCCTCGTCGAGCCGGTCCGGCGCCCGCAGGATGCGCGGGCTGATCAGCTCGGCCAGCGACTCCAGGACCGCGCTGTGCCCCTGGCGGGCGTAGGCGACCCGCACCAGGCCGCGTTCGGTGGCGGCCAGCAGCAGTTCGCCGACCGGGGTGTCGACCGTGCGGTAGGCGACGTCGAGCAGTCCCTCCCGCCGGGCCGCGCTCACCAGGTCGATGTGCAGCCGCGCGCTGGCGTCGAAGTCGATCGCCGGGAGTGCGTCGAACAGGTGTCTGTCGTCGGATTCGTGGATCGTCATCATCACGCTTCCCCTCTCACACTCGTGGTGCGTCGATACGTCGTGCGCAGGGTCTTGATGCCGTCCGCGGCGGCGCGGCGGGCGGCATCGGTGCTGCCGCCGAGGATCGTGGCGATCTCGGCGTAGGGCAGGCCGGCCAGGTAGTGGTAGGCCACCGCCATGCGCTGCTTGGTCGGCAGCGCGCTCAGCGCGGCCCACAGGTCGCCGTCCCAGTCCTCCGGGCGGCCGGTGGTGCTGGGCCGCTCGGGCAGGCGCTCGACCACCACCGGCCGGCGGGCCGTCGCCCTGGTGACGTCGACCGCCTTGCGGTGGGCGATCGTGACCAGCCACGCCTCCATGTTCGTGTCCTCGGCCAGCTCCGGGTAGGCGCGCAGCGCGGCCAGGAAGGTCTCGGACCACGCGTCCTCGGCGTCGGCCGGTCCGAGCACGGCCCGGCACACTCGCAGCACCATCGGGCCGTACTCGTCAACGATCTGCTCGAACGGTCTCACTTTCACTCCCCGTAGACGCCCCGCGCCGCGGAAGCGTGAGATGCGGATCGGGTCGTTTTCGTGATCGTCACCCGTACGTGGGTTTCCCGCGCTTCGGCCGCGGATCGGGGGAGGCGGCGCCGCGTGACGAGCATCTCACCGGTGGTGCGTCGATAGGCCGGAAGATCATGTTCAACGCGGAGATCGCCGGTCGCGCGGGGCCACCCGGCGCGGATCGTGCGTGCCAACGGCCCTTGCCAACGGCTCCCCGATCGGTAGCCTCCGTTGTGCTGGTGGTTCGTCCGCCCGGATAGCGACGCGAGTCGCGGGGCGGACGAGGCAAGAGGGAACCCGGTGCGAATCCGGGACTGCCCCGCAGCGGTGAGTGGGAACGACCGCCGTCCCCGGTCCGAGACCGGGCACAGCACTGGGCACGCGTGCCTGGGAAGCGACGGCCAGTAGGAACCCCGGCTCCGGCCGGGACGCGCCCGCGAGTCCGAAGACCTGCCACCGGTGCGCGCACCCACCGGTGCGCGCGGTCCGAGGTCTCGCGGGAGGACCTGGCGGACGACCGGCTCGCGCCGCGCGGCGCATGCCGGTTCGCCTGCGCCTTCCCAGACCTCGGGGCATCTGCCGTCGAGCTCGCGAGGAGAGGGCGTTGACCAGCAAGATCGGATCTACCGTACTCGGATACCCCCGGATCGGCCCCGACCGGGAACTCAAGCGCGCGCTGGAGCGCTACTGGTCGTCCCGAAGCAGCGAGGCGGAACTGCGCGCGGTCGCGCGCGAGCTCCGCCTCGAGACCTGGCGCTCGCTGTGGGACGCGGGCCTGGATTCGGTGCCGGGCAACACGTTTTCGTTCTACGACCAGGTGCTGGACACCGCGGTCACCTTCGGCGCGATCCCGCCGCGCTTCGCCGCGCTCGGGCTGGGTCAGCTGGACACCTACTTCGCGATGGCGCGCGGCGTGGCGTCCGAGCCGCCGCTGGAGATGACGAAGTGGTTCGACACGAACTACCACTACCTGGTGCCCGAGATCGGTCCGGACACGCGGTTCTCGCTGGCCGACCGGACGCCCGTGGAGCAGTACCGGGAGGCCGCCGAGGTGGGCGTGACGACCCGCCCGGTGCTGGTCGGCCCGCTCACGTTCCTGCTGCTGGCCAAGCCCGCGGACGGCGCGCCGGAGTCGTTCCGGCCGCTGGATCGGCTGGACGCGCTGCTGGACGCCTACGCGGAACTGCTCGGCGAGCTGCACCGCGCCGGCGTGGCGTGGGTGCAGCTGGACGAGCCCGCCTTCGCCGCCGACCGCTCGCCGGCCGAACTCGCTGCGCTGTGCGCCGCCTACCAGCGGCTCGGCGAACTGGCGGAGCGGCCGAAGCTGCTGGTCGCGGGATACTTCGGTGATCTCGGCGAGGCGCTGGAGGTGCTGGCGTCCAGCCCCGTCGAAGCGCTCGGCGTCGACCTCGTCGCCGGCAAGTCCACAGTGGACGTCCTGTCGTCGGTTCGCGGACTGAGCGGAAAGACCTTGGTGGCCGGGCTCGTCGACGGGCGCAACGTCTGGCGCACCGATCTCGACAAGGCGCTCGCCACCGCCGCCACGCTGCTCGGCTCGGCGGACGAGGTCGCGGTGAGCACGTCGTGCTCCCTGCTGCACGTGCCCTACGACGTCGAGGCGGAAACCGGCATCGACCCGCAGGTGAAGTCCTGGTTGGCGTTCGCCGCGCAGAAGGTCCGCGAAGTGGTCGTGCTGGGCCGCGCGTTGCGCGAGGGCCGCGACGTGGTGGCCGATGAGCTGGCCGAGGCTCGCGCCGCGGTCGCCGACCGCTCCGGCGCGGACCGGGTCCGCAACCACCGCGTGCGGGCGCGGCTGCAGGCGTTGCGGCCGGAATACGCGCAGCGCGGCGAATACGACACGCGGCGCGCGGCCCAGCAGAAGGCCTTGCGCCTGCCGCCGTTGCCGACCACGACGATCGGCTCATTCCCGCAGACCACAGACGTCCGCAAGGCGCGTGCCGCGGTGCGTGCCGGACGCATCGACCAGGCGACGTACCGGCGGCGGATGCAGGACGAGATCGAGCGCGTCATCCGCCTGCAGGAAGGACTCGGGCTCGACGTCCTGGTGCACGGCGAGCCCGAGCGCAACGACATGGTGCAGTACTTCGCCGAGCACCTGGACGGCTTCGCCAGCACCGACAACGCATGGGTGCAGTCCTACGGGTCGCGGTGCGTGCGCCCGCCGATCCTCTACGGCGACGTCTCCCGCCCGGAGCCGATCACCGTCGAGTGGGCGAGCTACGCGCAGCGGCTGACCGAGAAGCCGATCAAGGGCATGCTCACCGGCCCGATGACGATCCTGGCGTGGTCGTTCGTCCGCGACGACCAGCCGCTTGCCGACACCGCGAAGCAGGTCGCGCTGGCCATCCGGGACGAGGTCGGAGACCTGGAGGCGGCCGGGATCAGGATCATCCAGGTCGACGAGCCCGCCCTGCGCGAACTGCTCCCGCTGCGCCGGGCGCACCACGCGGAGTACCTGGACTGGGCGGTGACGTCCTTCCGGCTGGCCACCTGCGGCGTCGCCGATTCCACCCAGATCCACACCCACCTGTGCTATTCGGAGTTCGGCGACGTGATCAACGCGATCGTGGCGCTGGGCGCCGACGTCACCAGCATCGAGGCCGCCCGCTCGCGCATGGAGGTGCTCGACGATCTCAACGCGGTCGGCTTCGGTCACGGCGTCGGGCCCGGTGTGTACGACATCCACTCGCCGCGCGTGCCGGACACCGCCGAGGTCGTCGACCTGCTGCGGGCCGCGCTGGCGGCCGTTCCGGCGGAACGGTTGTGGGTCAATCCCGACTGCGGGTTGAAGACCCGTGGCTACGCCGAGGTCGAGGAGGCGTTGAAGAACCTGGTCGCAGCGGCCGCCGAGCTGCGCTGACGCCGGGCCCGCGGGCGGCGCCGCACCACCGGCGCCGCCCGCGAACCGGTCCGATCTGCCGGGAATTTTCTCGGCGACGCGGCTACTTGATCCCAGCAGAACCAGAGCGAGCGAATGGGAGCGCCGATGTCGCAGGAGAGCACGCCGCAGGGCACCGTTGCCGCGGGATTCGAATCCGTGCGGGAGGAGTTCGCCGCCGTGGCGGCGGCCGAGGGCGGTGACTACGCGGCCCAGCTGGTCGCGCACCTCGCGGGTGAGCGGGTCGTCGACCTGTGGGTCGGGCCCGAGATCACCGGGGAATCGCTGACCGGCGTGTTCTCCTCCACGAAGGGCGCGGCCTACCTGGTGACGGCGCTGCTCGTGCAGGACGGCGTGCTCGATCTGGACCAGAAGGTGAGCCACTACTGGCCGGAGTTCGGCGCCGAGGGCAAGCAGGACCTCGTCCTGCGGGACCTGCTGGCGCACCGCGCCGGGACCGTGGGCGCCGACGCCGGACTGACGCTGGACGAAGTCGCCGACGACCGGGTCATCGCGGAGCGGCTCGCCGCGCAGCGGCCGTACTGGCGCCCGGGCACCGCGTTCGGTTACCACGCGCTGGTCATCGGGGCGCTCGTCGGCGAGGTGATCCGCCGGGTCACCGGCGAGACGCTGCAACAGCACTTCGAGGCGCGCATCCGCGCCCCGCACGACCTGGACTTCTACCTGGGGCTGCCCGAGGACCAGGAGCCGCGCTTCCTGACGACTCTGCCGATGCGGCCCACCGCTGAGCAGCAGGTCGCGCTGGCCGCGGCGGCGACCGGCCCGGAGAGCCTGAACGGCATCGCGATGAACCGCAACCACCCGGACGCGGTGGAACTGCAGGAGATGCCGAACTTCCGGGTGGTGCGGGCGAAGGGGCAGGCGTCGGCCGGCGGCGTCGCTTCCGCGCGCGGGCTCGCCGGGATGTACGCGGCCGCGATCAGCGGCATCGACGGGAAGCCGCCGCTGCTGAAGCCGGACACGGCCGCGGCGTTCGCGCAGATCCACTCGATCGGCTACGACCTCGTGTCGCGCCAGCACAAGGCGTTCGGGCTCGGCTTCTCCGCAACGGTCGACACCTACCCGTTCCTCGGTCAGGGCGCGTTCGGGCACAGCGGCGCGGCTGGCTCGCAGGCCATCGCCGACCCGCGCAGCGGTCTCGCCTACGGCTACAACCGGCGCCGCTTCGCCTTCCCTGGCGGCGCGGCCCCGGAGAACGACCGCCTGATCAAGGCCGTGCACGCGGCGGCGATCGCGTCGGCCTGATCCCGTGCTGTGCGGGCCGTGCGACCAACACGGCCCGCCGCAACGGCTTTCGTGCTCGGCCATCCGTGCCGCGTGGCCGAAAGTCGCTGACAGCCCTCGCCACGCGGCGCTATGTTGATCGTTCGCGAGCCGATGCGGGGTGGGAGAATGGTGAGCGCAGCAGCAGACGTTCCCGATCCGGCCGTGGCGGGGACCAGGGTGCGGGACGCGGTCCGCGCGATCGTCGCCGAGGTGGCTCCGGAGGAATTGCCGCTGGTGGACGGGTTGCGCCGGTTCGACGACGAGGCCGCGGTGGCCCGGCTTGCTCGCGGCGGGAATGCCCGCGAGCCGTTGGGGTTCGGGCTGGAGGAGATCGTCGCCCTGGTCACGCCGGTGGTGTGGATCGTCCTGGACGAGGCGGTTCGCAAGGCCGTCGGCGACGCGGTGGACGGCGCGTCCGGCGGGCTGCGCAAGGCCTGGCGCAAGGTGACGCGGCGGAGTTCCGAGCCGTTGTCGGTGCCGGCGCTGACCACCGAGCAGATCGCCGACGTGCGGCGGCGCGTGTTGGAGATGGCGGAGAAGACCGGGCTGGATCCGGAACGCGCCGAGGTGCTCGCGGATCGCGTCGTCGCGCAACTGGCGTTGTCCGCCGCTCCGGAGAAGCCGGACGACGGTGATGCCGAGGAACGGAACGCCCCGGACGGATCATGACCGCCCCGGCGGCACGGGACGTCGAGCGCGTCCCGGCGTCGGGGACGACATTGCGCTTCGCGCTGCTGGTGGTGCTTTTCGCGGCCAGCAGCGCCGCGGTGCTGACCAGGATCATCCGGTTGTTCGCCGGCGATCCCGAGAACAACGGGTTCGGTTGCATGCTCGCGGCCGGGGTGGCCGATCCCGACGCCGGTTGGGCGATCGAGATCGCCTTCCTCGAACCCGCGCAGGAAGCGGCGTTGGACGCGTGCGAGCAGCGTTTCGCGCCGAGTGCACCGGCCTGGATCCTCCCGCTGGCGTTGGGTGCGGTGGCGATCGCGGCCGCCGCTGCGTACTGGGTTCTGCCGTGGTGGAAGGGGCGTCCCGGCCGGGTCGTGCCGGTCGACGAGCTCGACGCGACCGGCGAACTGCGCCGCGTGCTCGACGAGCTGGTGAGCACAGCCGGGTTGGCTCGTGCGCCGAAGTTCGTCGTCGATCCGGCGGCTCGGACGGCGAGCGCGTTCGTTTTCGGGCGGTGGCGCCGGTACACGGTGTGCCTGCACGGTGGGCTGGTCGTCCGGCGGCTGCGCAATCCGGACGGATTTCGCGCGGTCGTGCTGCACGAGCTCGCGCACATCCGCAACCTCGACGTGGACGTCACCTACGGCACCGGCGCGATCTGGCGGGTGTTCCTGGCGGCGGTGCTCGTACCGGACGCGGTGCTGCTGATCCTGAACGTGGCGTTCGCCCGGTCCGGGATGTTCTCGTCGGCGGGCCGATGGGTGGACGCGCATTACGTTCTGCTGTCGGTGGTCCTGGTGCTGCTGGTCTACCTCGCGCGGGCCGAGGTGTTGCGCAGCCGCGAACTGCACGCCGATCTCGACGCGGCCCGGTGGGGCGCGGATGTGCATGGCTGGCAACATGGTTCGCCCGCGGCGGCGGGGCGGGCGAGGAGGCTGGTGGCCTCGTTCGCCGGGCTGTGGCGCACTCACCCCGGCTGGGCTCAACGCCGGCACGCGCTGGCCGACCAGTCGGGCCTGTTCGGCGTCCAGGCGTTGCCGATGTTCCTGACCGGGGCGGTGACGACGATCGCCACCGGCCAGGTCGCGACGACCACGGAGCTCGGCGCACCGTGGGTTCAGCGCACCTCCGAGGTGCTGGGCGCCGGCTTGATCGCCGCCATCGCCGGTGTCGCGCTGTGGCGGGCGACGATCCACGCCGTGCGCACCGGCCGTCGCCCGCCGTCCGGAATCCGGGCCGGGCTGTGGATCGGAGCCGGCCTGGTGGTGGGCGAAGTGGCCATGGTCCGGAGCCAGGACTTCGACGCGTTGTTCCCCGACCGGCCCCAGTTCCTGCTCTCGCTGGTCCTCGTCGTCACGGTGGCCGCCTGGTGGACCGCTCAGCTCGCGGAGCTGTCGGTTCGCGGCTCCGGAGGTTCGGCAACGCGCCCGGCGATGCTGTTCGGGTTGGCGGCGACCTGGCTGATCGTCGGTGTATGGCTCGCCTGGTGGCAAACGACCGGATACCTGCTGGCCGCGGATCCGATGATCAGCGCGGCCGATGCCGAGCAGGCGCTCCTGTACCGGCTTCCGGAACTCCGGGACGCGCCGCCCGCCGCACTGTCGCTGATCGCCACGGTGCAAGCGGCGCTCGTGCCGACCGCCGTGTACCCGTCGCTGCTGTGGGCTGCCGCGGCGTTGTGGCTGGTGCCGTTGCTGGTCTGGGAGCGCCACTCGGCCACCATGACGCGGCTGCGCCGGGTCGTGCTCATCGGTGCGAGCGGCGGCGGGCTGGCCGTGCTGCTGGTGGGTGTGCTCCACGTCTGGCGGAGCCCGGACGATCAGAGCTGGCTCACCGTGCTGCTGTTCTCGACGTGGCTGCAGGTGCTGCTGATCGGGGCGGTCGTCATCACGGCGATAGTGGCGGCGGCGTTGGCCGACCGGTTCTCGCTCCTGGCCGCGCTGATCGCGGCCGGAATCGCCGCGTTCGCCGGCCTCGTCGCCGTGGTCGCGCTCCAGGCTTTCGACGGTTTCCTCGGCCCGCTGAACGCCCGAGTGGCGAACTGCGGTTGGCATCCGGCGGAATCCTGGTTCACGGTCAAGAACCTGGCCGATGACGTCTTGGGATTCGGCATCTTCCTGGCGGCCGCCGCTGTCCTCGTCACCGCGGGCGTGCGGGCGGTTTTCTCCCGCCGGGAGCGTCCTCGGCCGAGTCGGCCATCGGGGCGGGGCGGCGTGCTGGCGCGACGGGCCTGCGTCGCTGCGGTTTGCGTGGCAGTTCTCGCGCTCACCGCTGTCATCGCGCTGGAGCCCAGGGGCCAGGCCACATCCGTGCCACCGAATGCGCAACCCACCGATGCCGAATCGTCCACGCTGCGCACCGCGCAGCTACTGGCGTGGGTCGAATACGGCGGCCGGGACATCATCGTCCGCCTGATCCTCGGCGTCGGGGAGATCTCGTTCACCCCGGCCGATCCGGAGCTCTTCGAGGAGGCGGAGTTGCGCGCGACCTGCGCCGACCTGGAAGGCGCGGTCGCCGATGCGCGCGCCTACTTCCAGGTGCCGGACGAGGAGCTCCAGCAGGAATGGGCGAAACTGCTCGCCTCGCACCAGAAAGTCGGCTCGGACTGCCGAACCGCGTTCGACACCCGCGACGTCGAGCTGCTCTTCCGGACGTGGCAGGCCGCGACGGCCGCGATGCAGGAGCAGGAGCGGTTGTTGCCGCGGATGCGGGAACAGGCGTTCAGCGGCTGCACGCCGGAAACCGAGCAGCTGCGGCACTGCGGGCTCTGGTGACCTCGCAGGTCAGGCCGACCGGGCCTGGGTGGCGAGTTCGAGGTCGGTGGTGCCGGCCGGAACCGGGTGGTGGCAGCGGAACGTGTGCCCGGTCGCGTCGCGTTGAGGATCCGGCATCTCGGCCGCGCAGGCCTCGTCGGCGCGCCAGCACCTGGTGCGGAACGGGCAGCCGCTCGGCGGTCTGGTCGCCGACGGCACCGGGCCGGTGAGCGGGATCGGTTCGATCGGCGACAGCAGGCCGGGCGTCGCCGAGAACAGCGCCCGGGTGTAGGGGTGGCGGGCGCCGGAGACCGCACCGGCCGGGATCTGCTCGACGGTTCGCCCGAGGTACATCGTCACCACCCGGTCGCTCATCCGCCGCACGGTCTGGATGTCGTGCGAGACGAACACCAGCGCCAGCCCCAGCTGTTCCTTCAGTTCGAGCAGCAGGTTGAGGATCTGCGAGCGCACCGAGACGTCGAGGGCGCTGGTGGGTTCGTCGGCCACGAGCAGCCGAGGACGCAACGCGAGAGCCCGGGCGATGGCGACGCGCTGGCGCTGGCCGCCGGAAACCTGGCCCGGCAGCAGGTTCGCCACGCTGCCCGGCAGGCCGACGAGGTCGAGCAGCTCGCGCACCCGCGCCTCGCGCTCCTGACGGCTGCCGCGCCCGTGCACGTCCAGCGGGTCGCGCAGGACCTGGCGGATCGGCAGACGCCGGTTGAGCGCCGTGGCCGGGTCCTGGAAGACCATGCCGACCTCGGCGCCGATCGCGGCCCGGCGCCCGGCGGCGGGCAGCGACCAGATGTCCTTGCCGCGGAAGGAGATCGTGCCGCTGGTCGGCTGCTGGAGCCCCACCACGACCTTGGCCAGGGTGGACTTGCCGCAGCCGGACTCGCCGACGATGCCGACGGTTTCGCCGGCCACCACCGCCAGGTCGACCCCGGTGACGGCGTGCACCCGGTCGCGGCGGAACAGCCCGCCGGAGCGCGCCTTGTGGACGACGTGGACGTCGGAAAGCTCGACGAGGGTTTCGGATTCGGGGGAGGTCATGATCGCTCCTGTGCTGCCGCCGCGTCGCGGTCCCGGTCGGCGGTGAGATCGATCGCCGGGTGATGGCAGGCCACCGCGTGGAACCTGCCCTGCCCGCCGAGCACCGGCGGCTGCTCGTCGCACACGGCGGTGGCCATCGGGCAGCGGTCGGCGAACCGGCAGCCGGCCGCGAAGTCGGCCGGGGACGGCACCACGCCGGGAATCTGGGTCAGCTGCTCGGCGCCGGATTCCAGCGACAGCACCGCGCCGAACAGCCCTCGGGCGTAGTGGTGCGCCGGCGCTTCGACCAGCGCCGAGGTCACCCCGGATTCCACGATCTGCCCGCCGTACATCACCACGATGCGGTCGGTGACGTCGGAAACCAGGGCCAGGTCGTGGGAAACCAGGATCAGGGCGAAGCCGAGTTCCGCGCGCAGCCGCAGCAGCAGCTGGATCACCTGGGCCTGCACGGTGACGTCCAGCGCGGTGGTCGGTTCGTCGGCCACGATCAGCTGCGGATCGCGGGAGAGCGCCATCGCGATCAGCACGCGCTGCCGTTGGCCGCCGGAGAGCTCGTGCGGATAGGAGGCGAGGGTGCGCGCGGGATCGAGCCCGACCATCTCCAGCAGTTCCGCGGGCGTGTGCCGGCCGCCGCGCCGGACCAGCTGCTTGAGCTGGGCCCGGATGGTCATGGCCGGGTTCAGCGACGACAGCGCGTCCTGGTAGACCATCGCCATCTCGTGGCCGAGCAGGCGGCGCCGGGCCGGGCGGGGGAGGGTGAGCAGGTCGGTGACGCCGCCTTCGCGGCGGAAGAGGATTTCGCCGCCGATGCGGGCTTCCCGCGGTTGCAGGCCCATCACGGTCAGCGCGGTGAGCGTCTTGCCGCAGCCGGATTCCCCGACCAGGCCGAGGACTTCGCCGGGGCGGACGTCGAAGGAGATCCCGTCGACGATGTCCACGCCGTCGTGGCGGCCGTCGAAGCCGATGGCCAGGTTCCGGACCTGCAGGACCGGTTCGCCGTCGGGCAGCGGGCGCGCCCGTTCCGCGAGCCGCAGCGCCGCGTCGGCGAGGCCGGGCAGCTCGGTGCGCTCGCCGGTGGCGGCCCGCGTACGCTGCCTGGGCTCCGAGGCGGCCTGCCGGGTGGCCGGCGCCGCCCAGGCGTCCGAAACGCCTTCGGCGAGCACGTTGAGCGCCAGCACCGTCAGCAGGATCACCAGGCCGGGGAAGACCGTCGCCCACCAACCGCCGGTCAGGACCATGTTGCGGCCGTCGGCGATGACGCTGCCCCACGACGGGTCGGGCGGGCGCACGCCCGCGCCGATGAACGACAACGACGCCTCGAAGACAATGGCGTCGGCGACCATCACCGTGCAGAAGACCAGGATCGGCGCGGCGCAGTTGATCGCGACGTGCCGGACGAGGATGTGCGGGGTGCGTGCGCCGATGACGCGTTCCGCCGCCACGTAGTCCTCGCCGTACTGCGCGAGGACGTTGGCCCGCACCACGCGGGCGATCGGCGGGGCGTTGACGAAGGCGATCGCGAGCACCAGCACCGGGATGCTGCCGCCGAAGACCGCGACGAGCACGGCGGCCAGCGCGATGCCGGGGAACGCCATGATCACGTCGAGCACCCGCATGATCGTTTCGCCGATCGCGGTGCGGGAGGTGGCGGCGACCGCGCCGATCACCGCGCCCGTGAGCAGCGCGCAGCCGGTGGCGCCCAGCCCGATCAGCAGCGACCAGCGCGCCCCGTAGAGCACGCGGGTGAAGATGTCGCGGTTCGCGCTGTCCAGGCCCATCCAGTGCGTCGCGCTGGGCCCGCCCGCGGCGGCTTCCTGCGCGTACGGCGAATGCGGGGCCAGCACCGGCGCGAAGACCGCGGCCAGGCAGATGACGACGAGCAGGCCGACGGCGATCCAGGAGATCGCGTTGAGCCGCCGGAACCGGATGCCGGGCCGGGTGAGTCGTTTCGCAAGTCCGGTGCGCATCACGCGGCGCTCCTGAGTCGGGGGTTGACCAGCAGGTAGAGCACGTCCACGACGAGGTTCACGACGACGAAGCCGACCGCGATGGTGAGCACCGCGCCCTGGACGACGGCGGGATCGCCGTTGAGCACCGCGTTGATCATCAGCTGGCCCATGCCGGGCAGCGAGTAGATGGTCTCGATGACCACCGCGCCGCCGAGCAGGTAGCCGATCCGCAGGCCGAGCACCGTCAGCGGGTTGATCAGCGCGTTGCGCAGGACGTTGCGGCCGACGACGACGATCGGCGGCAGGCCGTTGCCGATCGCGGTGCGGACGTAGTCCTTGTCCAGCTCCTCCACCACGGCCGTGCGGATGATCCGCGTCAGCTGCGCGGCCACCGGCAGCGACAGCGAGATCGCCGGCAGCGTCATTGATCGCAGCCAGCCGGTGAAGGAGTCGCCCGGGTTGACGTAGCCGCCGGTCGGGAACCAGCCGCGGTCGACGGCGAGCCACTGGATCGTCAGCAGCGCGATCCAGAACGCCGGCGCCGCGACGCCGACCAGCGAGACGATCCGGATCAGCTGGTCGGGCCAGCGGTCCCGGAACAGCGCCGCGACGACGCCGAACACCAGCGCCAGCACGACCGCGATGAACAGCCCCAGGAAGGTCAGCTGCATCGTCAGCGGCAGCGCGGTGGCCACCTGCTCCAGCACCGGCGCCTTGGTCAGCACGCTGGTGCCCATGTCGCCCTGCACCAGGTCGGCGACGAACCGCAGGTAGCGCACCGGCAGCGGGTCGAGCAGGCCGTTCTCCAGCTGGAACTGGTGGATCTGCTCCGGCGTCGGGTTGGCGCCCTGGAAGTACGCGTACTCCGGCTTGTTGTTGGAGAAGCGCATGATGATGAAGACGAACAGGATCACGCCCAGCAGCAGCGGGATCAGGATGAGGATGCGCCGCAGCAGCATCCTCGCGATCACGACCACGTGGAACTCCGCTCAGTTCTTGTCTTTGAAGCGGCGTAGCCGCTTGGCCCATCTATGCAACTTGCGCCGCTACCCGCACCGCCGTGCAAAATGCGTCCGACCGGTTTCAGATTCGCTTGGCCTGCAACAGGTTCATGCCCGGGTAGGGTTGCGGCTGGACGCCGTCGAGCTGCTCCGGGTTCCACGCGGTCACCAGCTCGTTGTGCACCACCGGGTAGAGGACGGCCTGGTCGGCCACGACGTCGAGGTATTCGTGGACGAGCTGCCGCCGCCGGGCCGGGTCCGGCTCCCGCAGCGCCTGGTCCATCGCCGCGAACAGCGCCTTGGCATCCGGGCTGGAGTCCCACTTGGTGTACTTCATCCAGGTGCCGCCGGCCGTGTAGTTGTAGCGCAGGATCAGGTCCGGGTCGAGGCCGAACTGGTTCGGGTTCGACGCCGCCGCGACGACCTGGTAGGACTGCGACTGATCCATCTTGGTGAACAGCGCGCTGGTGTCCTGCGGTTGCAGCGCGGTCTTGACGCCGATCGCCTCCCAGGAGTTGGCGATGGTGGGCAGGCAGTCGGCGAGCCAGCTGACGTTCACCGCCATCAGCGTGATGGACAGCCCGCTCACCCCGGCCTCCGCGAGCAGCGCCCGCGCCCGGTCAGGGTCGTAGTCGTAGACGGTTTTCGCCCTGGCGTAGGCCGGGTTCTGCTCGTTGAGGAAGCTGGTGGCCGGGGTGCCGTGGCCCTTGAGCGCGACGTCGATCATCTTGCGGGTGTCGATGGCGTGGAACAGCGCCTGCCGGACCCGCTTGTCGTCGAAGGGCTTCTGGCCGGTGTTGAACATCAGGAACAGGTGGTTCATGCCCTTGCCGCCTTCGACCCGCAGCCCGCCCTGGCGCAGCTGGTCGATGTTGGCGTAGGGGATGTTCTCGGCGACCTGCGCCTCGGCGCTGCCGCCGGAGATCTTCGCGACCCGCGCGGAGGCGTCCACGATGGACAGCCAGTTCATCTTCTGCACCGCGGGCTTGCGCGGGCCGTTGTAGTCCGCGAACGCCTCGAACCTGGTGTTGGCCTTCGGGTTGTGCTCGACCAGCTTGTACGGGCCGGAGCCGACGGCCTTGCCGCTCTTGGCCGCGTCCCAGCCGCCCGGGGCGCCGTAGACGTGCTTCGGCATGATCTTCGCGATGGTCAGGCGCTGGATCCCGTCCGGGAACGGGAATTTCAGCACCAGTTCCACGGTGGCGTCGTCGACCTTGCGGACCTCCTGCAGCCACGCGGCGAAGAACGAGTACGTCAGGGTGCTCGGGTTCAGGACGCGCTCGAAGGTGAACACCACGTCGTCCGCGGTGACCGGCTGCCCGTCGTGCCACTTCGCGCCGGGGCGCAGTGTGAACCGCCAGGTGGTGGCGTTGGGGTCGGCGGGTGCTGCCGCCGCCAGCGCGGGGTACGGATCGCGGGTGACCGGGTCGGTGTCGATCAGTCCTTCGTAGACGTGGTTGTTGCCGGCCATCGCGAACGCCGACGCGGTCATGGTCGGGTCCCAGGTCTGGTCGTTGCCGTAGCCGATCACGGCGGTGATCAGGCCCTTGTCGTCGCCGCCGGTCGAGGTGGTCGACGCGGGGCCGCCGCAGGCACCGACGGTGGCGGAGACGGCCGCCGCCGCGCTCAGGATCCCGCTGTAGCGCAGAAAGTCGCGGCGACTGACGAAGGTACGGGGAACGCGGGGGCTCACGTTGCCTCCTGGCGGGTTGAGCGACGGGACATGGGACGTCCTACGTCAATTCTGGGAATGCAGGCTACGGTCGGCTGCGTTCGGCGGTCAAGAACAGTTGATCGAGAGGTTTCCGGCCGGTTTCGCGGAGCCGTCCGCCGAGTCTTCCAGAGGTTCCACGTAGGACGTAGTATGTCTTCCCTCGTTCGCTCTGCTGGAAGGGCATGACATGCGAATAGCACCTGGAAGGCCGCCGCGGCGGTGGAGAGCCGCGGCGTGGAGCGTCCTGCTGTCGGCCGCGCTGCTGTCGGGATCGCTGGCGGGAGCGGCCGCCGAACCGAACCCGGCAGCACCGTTCGTCGACGAGCAGGTCCTGTTCGCGAAGCAGGACTTCGGCTACGCGTGCTTCCGCATCCCGGCCGTCGTCCGGGCCGGGAACGGCGACGTGCTCGCCTTCGCCGAGGGCAGGGTCGCGGACTGCGGCGACGACGGGGACATCGACATCGTGCTGCGCCGCTCCGCAGACGGCGGCCGCACCTGGGGCCCGCTGCAGGTGGTCTCCGAGGGCAACGGGTCGACGCACGGAAATCCGGTGCCGATCGTGGACCAGCGCACCGGCCGCATCGTGCTGGTCAGCAACCACAACGGGCCCGAGCCCTGCCCGAACGGATGCGATCGCGATCCGTTCGTCCAGGTCAGCGACGACGGCGGGACCACGTGGTCGGCGCCTCGCGAGATGACCGAAGGCAAGCGCCCGGAGTGGAACTTCTGGTACGCCACCGGCCCGATGCACGGCATCCAGCTCACCCGCGGCCCGCACGCGGGGCGGCTGGTCGTCGGCGCCAGCCACGAGATCAACGACGGCGTGCGCCCGCACGTCTACGGCACGCACCTGCTCTACAGCGACGACAGCGGCCAGACCTGGCACATCGGTGCGTCCGCGGCGGTCGACGACGGGACGGTCATCGCCCAGGAGGTGACCGTCGTCGAGCTCACCGACGGGCGGGTCTACGCGCTGGCCAGGGAACGCGGCACCGATCCGGGGCACCGGGCGGTCGCGATCAGCAGCGACGGGGGAGCGACGTTCGACGAGCCGTTCCAGACCATCGACCTGGCCTTGCCGGACGTGCAGGCGTCGACGCTGCGCCTGCACGCGCGGGACCAGGGCGACGCCGAGGACCGGATCCTGCTGTCCGCGCCGGCGCATCCGGTGGCGCGCGAGGCGATGTCGGTGCGGTCCTCCTACGACGAAGGACGGAGCTGGCAGCCCTGGGAGCAGGGCAAGGTCTTCTGGTGGGGGCCGTCGGCGTACTCGGACCTGGTGAAGCTCGACGGCGACGAGATCGGGCTGTACTACGAAGCCGGCACCGCCACGCCGTACGAGTCGATCCGGTGGGCGCGCTTCAACGAGGCGTACCTGGCGACGCCGAACGACACGCCGCCGGGCATTCCGGGGCCGCCCGAACCGGGGCCGACGACACCCGATGACTCCGGGCGGGACAACCCCGCTTACGTCCGGGGCGACGCGACGCTGGTGCCCGGGCGCTTCGGGACCGCGTTGGCCCTGGACGGCGTGGACGACCGCGTCGAGGTGCCCTTCGACGAGTCGATCGACCTCGGCGGCGACGACTTCACGCTGACGACGTGGTTCCGCTACGCGGACACCACCGGCTCGCACGCTCTGCTGTGGGCGTACCGGACCGGCGGCGGCACCACGCCGCAGCTTTGGCTGCGCGCGGAACCCGAATCGAACCGGATCCAGGCGCTGATCATGGTGGACCGCTTCAACATCACCGTGCAGTCCGCCGGCGCGTACAACGACGACCAATGGCACCACGCGGCCCTCCAGCGAGTCGACGGCCGGTTCGTGCTGCGCATCGACGGCCAGGAGGCCGGTTCGGCCGAGCTGCCGCCGGGATCCGTCACCGAGGGCAAGGAGTTCGGCGTCGACGGAGTCCACATCGGACAACGCCTGGACGGGGCCAACCGCTTCCGCGGCGCCGTCGACGACGTGCGCGTCTACAAGCGCGCGCTGACGCAGGCGGAGCTGGAGTCCATCCGGACGCGGAACGCGGAGATCGGTGGCCGTCTCGGCCTCCGGCTCCCGATGGACGCCATCTCCTGACGTCGCGGGCAGGTGTCGTGAGTGCGAAAGCCGGTAAGAACCCGGTTTTCGCGCTCACGACCCGCCGATCGGGCATGATCGGCCCATGCGCGATCTCTACCCAGAGTTGGAACCACACGCCGCAGGACACCTGGACGTCGGAAACGGCAACCTCGTCTACTGGGAGGAATGCGGGAACCCGGACGGGAAACCCGCCGTGTTCGTGCACGGCGGGCCGGGCGCCGGATGCACGCCGACGCATCGCAGGCTGTTCCGCCCCGACGCGTACCGGATCGTGCTGTTCGACCAGCGCGGATGCGGACGCAGCACGCCGAGCGCCGGCACGGTCGACGGGAACCTGGCCACCAACACGACCTGGCATCTGGTCGCCGACATGGAGCGGCTCCGCGAACACCTCGGCATCGAACGCTGGCAGGTGTTCGGCGGCTCGTGGGGCAGCACGCTCGCGCTCGCCTACGCGCAGACCCACCCCGATCGCGTCAGCGAGCTGGTGCTGCGCGGCGTGTTCACCATCCGCCAGAGCGAACTCGACTGGTCCTACGCCGGCGGCTCCGCGCACCTGTTCCCCCAGCAATGGCACGACTTCCTGGCCGCCGTTCCCGAAGCGGAGCGGGGCGGCGACCTCCTCGCCGCTTACCACCGGCTGCTCGACGACCCCGACCCGGCCGTGCACGAGCCCGCGGCCGTCGCCTGGAGCGAGTGGGAGGGACGGCTCATCGCGCTGCGGCCGCGACCGGAGCTGGTCGCGGAATTCACCAAACCCGAGTCCGCGGTTCCCCTGGCCCGCATCGAGAACCACTACTTCCGGCACCGCGGCTGGCTGGAGGAGGGGCAGCTCATCCGCGACGCCGGGCTGTTGAAGGACATCCCCGGGGTGATCGTGCAGGGCCGGTACGACGTGCTCACCCCGCCGGGAACGGCCTGGGAACTCGCTCGCGCCTGGGAAAACGCGGAGCTGACCATCGTCGAGGATGCCGGGCACGCCTTCGACGAGCCCGGCATCCTCGACGGGCTCATCTCGGCCACCGACGGGTTCGCCACGCGCACCTGACCCCGGCCGGCGGAAGCCGCGTGGGCTCGGACCGGGCCGGCCCGAGCCCGCCTCGGTCGTCAGCGATCGAGATCGCCTTCCTCGAACCGGGCGTAGCGGATCGAGGCGTGGGCGTCGTTCGACTCCTGCGGGCCGGCCTCGTAGAGGACCGCCGCCCGGCCGCCGCCGAGGTTGACCAGGTCCGAGTAGGCCGCCCAGGTCGCGTCGACGACCGTGCCGACCTCCTGCCACGTCGCGCCCTCGTCGGCCGACGTGCGGATGCGCAGGGTGTGCCGCCGGTGTCCCATCTTCGGATCCTCGTTGTACGGCCCGGAGAACAGGATCAGGTTGTTCGGGTCACCGGCCGTCTTCGCGCGCAGCCGCACCACCGAGCCTTGCACCACCGGGCCCTTCAGCTCCGGCACGACCGCGAACTCCTGCTTGAACGTCGCGCCGGCATCGGTGCTGATGGCGTCCGCGCGGTTGCCGGTCGCGGTCTCGGTGCCGTTGTTGTCCTGGTTCCGCGCGGCGACGTACACCGCGCCGTCGACGGTCTCCAACAGGTTGAGTTCCTGCGGGTTGATCTTCTTGCCGGTTCGGTCGTCCACCGCGCCGAGCTTCCAGCTCGTCCCGCCGTCATCGCTGAAGATCAGCCCGGCGCCCTTGCGGCCGTCGTTGCCGCCGAAGGTGATGCCGACGAGCATGCGGTTGCGGTGCTCGCCCTGGGTCAGCTGGAGTCCGTGCCCGGGCCCGGTCGCGTACCAGGTGTTCCACTCGCCCTTCGTCAGCTGCGGCTGGGGTTTCGGCGCGGTCCACTTCGTGCCCTTCGGGTCCGCGCTGTGCTGGAGATATGGCGTGCGGGTGCACTTCGCGCCCGACTTGCACTCCGATCCGGGGTTGTGCGTTGTCAACAGCGAAATCCGGCCGGACTCACCGTCCACTACGGGCACCGGGTTTCCCCGGGTGTCGCCGCCGCCGTCGACGACGAGCTCAATATCGCCCCAGGTCTTGCCGTCATCGGTGGAGCGCTTGAGGACCACGTCGATGTCGCCGGTGTCGGCGCAGTCCTGGCGGCGGCCCTCGGCGAAGGCGAGCAGCGTGCTGCGATCCTTCGTGCGCACGATTGCGGGGATGCGGAAGCAGCTGTAGCCGCCTTCGCCCTTCTTGTAGACCTCGGTCCCGGCCAACGCCTGACCGCCACCGCCGCCTTGGGCGAACACGGGACCCAACGGCGGTGCTTCGGACCGGGCGGGCTCGGGCGCGTCCGCGCACGCGCTGCTCAGCACCGCGGTGGCCAGCACCGCGGACGCCACTTTGGCGCCGATCCTCCAAGTGTGGCGAATGCTCACGAAAATCCTCTCCGCCGTACCGGTACGGCAGTTCGCCCCCGAACAAGATCATCGCAATCCTGCCAGTGGAGGCGGAAAAAAACTGTCGAACCGGAGAAGAGGTGAATTTTGAACATCAGGTGAATCGGACCGAAACTTGCGGCGAACGCAGGTGTTCACGCGGCGGATGGGAGTTGGTCGTCGCGTCGGACCAGGGCCGCGTAGCGGCCGTCGACGGCCAGCAGTTCGTCGTGCGTGCCGCGCTCCACGATCCGTCCGCCGTCGAGCACCACGATCTGGTCCGCGTCGCGCACGGTCGACAACCGGTGCGCGATCGTGATCGTGGTCCGGCCCGAGGACAGCGCGTCGAGTGCCCGCTGCACCGCACGTTCGGTCTGGGTGTCCAGGGCGCTGGTGGCCTCGTCGAGGATCAGGATCGGCGGGTCGCGCAGGATCGTGCGGGCGATCGCGAGCCGCTGCTTCTCTCCGCCGGAGAACCGGTATCCGCGCTCGCCGACCAAGGTGTCGTAGCTGTCCGGCAGTGCTGCGACGTGGTCGTGGATCTGCGCCGCCTTCGCCGCGGCGACCAGTTCCTCGTCGGTTGCGTCGGGCTTGGCGAAGCGCAGGTTCTCGGCCACCGAGGCGTGCAGCAGGTAAGGCTCCTGGGAGACCACGCCGACCGCGTCGGCGAGCGTGTCGAAGCCGAGCTCGCGCACGTCGACACCGTCGATGCGCACCTGCCCGCCTGTGACGTCATAGAGGCGCGGCACCAGGTAGCTGAGCGTCGTCTTCCCGGACCCGGTTTCGCCGACCACGGCAAGGCTGGTGCCGGCCGGCACGGTCACGTCGATTCCGGTGAGGGTTCCGTCGGTGGCCTCGGGCGAGTAGGCGAACGACACGTCCGCGAGCCGCACCTCGCCCTCGATTCGCGGCAGCCGCGCCGGTCGTTCCGGTTCGTCGATGTCGATCGGCAGGTCGAGGTACTCGAAGATGCGGCCGAACAGCGCCAGCGAGCTCTGCACGTCCACGCCGGTGGACAGCAGTGACAACGTCGGCCGGAACAGGGCCTGCTGCAAGGTGACGAAGGCGACCAGGGTGCCCAGGGTGATCAGCGGGACGCCGAAGGTGCTGGTGACGCCGGCCGCCCAGTAGATCAGCGCGGGCAGCGCGGTCATCACGATCTGGATGCTCGACATCCGCCACCGGCCCGCCATGCTGGAGCTGACTTCGAGCCGGGCCAGCGCGGCCGACTCGGCGACGAAGGCATCGGTGAGCGACCTCGCCCGGCCCATCGTGCGACCCAGCAGGATTCCGCTGACGGAAAGGGATTCCTGCACGCCGGCGGACATCGATGCGAGCTGGCGCTGCCGCTTCGCGGTGATCTTCTTGCGTTCCCGGCCGATCCGGCGGCTGATCCACACGAACACCGGCAGCAGGGCCACCGACGCGATCGTCAGCCGCCAGTCCAGCGCGACCATCGCGATCAGGGTCGCCAGCACGGTGGTGAGGTTGGAGACCAGCGAGGTGGCGGTGGAGGTGACGGTGGCCTGCATGCCGCCGATGTCGTTGGCGATGCGGGATTGGATCTCGCCGGTTCGGGTGCAGGTGAAGAATGCCAGCGACATGCGTTGCAGCCGGGCGTAGACCGCTGAGCGCAGGCCGTGCATCACGCTCTGCCCGACCTTGGTGGACAGGTACGTCTGAGCGACGTTGAACACGCTGGTCGCGACGGCCACGCCGATCATGCCGAGCACGAGCGCGGTCAGCAGGCCGAGCCGTTGCTGTGGGATGGCGACGTCGAGGACCTCGCGCAGCAGGAACGGCGACGCGACGGACACCAGGGACGACGCGGCGACCAGCAGCGCGACGACCAGCAGCGTGCCTCGATGAGGGCGGAAGAGGCGGCCGATGCGGCGGAACTGGGCGGGCGGGGGAGTGGATTTCTCGGGCGATGACATAGGCGGCTCCAGCGGCGAGCGGATGCAGAGACAGCTTCATATTTACCATAGTTCACTATTACTGTCACTCTGTTAAACTGGCCGGGTGGATGCCGGTGGTGAGGAAGAACGTCTCGGCGGGCTGTTCCTGCGGCTCGCCAAGTCCGCGCACGTCCTGCAGCGCCGCGGTGCCGGGGACCTCGGGTTGACCCCCGCGCAAGCGCGTGCGCTGTCCGTGCTCGGCAGGTGCGGGACGCCACCGCGCATGGCGGAGCTGGCGGAACGGCTGCACGTGGTGCCGCGAGCGGTGACGCCGATCGTCGACGCCCTCGAGGAGGCGGGCCTGCTGCGGCGCGAGGTCGATCCCGGGAACCGCCGCTCCACTTTGCTGGAGCTGACCCGGGAAGGCCGGAAGATGTGCAAGCGGCTGGCCGAGCTCCGCGCCCGCGCGGCCGGTGAGCTGTTCGCCCCGCTCACCGCCGAACAGCGGCAAACCCTGCTGGAACTGCTGGAAAAGGTCGACCAGGCGTCGACGGGCTGATGGGCCTCGGCGGTGGTGAACAAGACGGCCCGCGAGTCCGGGCAGGACTCGCGGGCCTGACGTCGAGGCGGATCAGCCGCGGAACGGGCCGGTCACCTCGTAGGTGATGCCGCCGCTGTTGGAGCCGGCGGCGCCGCGCTGCGAGGAGAAGTACAGGCGGCTGCCCGCGGGGTTGAAGGCGACCCCGCACAGCTCGGAGGCGGACTGCCCGTTGACCCGGAGGAACGGGGCGACGATGTCATCGGGGGTGATGATGCAGATCTCCATGTTGCCGCCGTCCTCGGCGACGTAGAGATCGCCGGCCGGGGCGCCGGTGATGTTGTCGACACCGGTCAGCGGCGGGTTGCCGGTCAAGTTGTCGTCGTAGGCGATGGCCAGGGCGTTGTTGACCGCGTCGTACGCCCACACGCGGTTGTCGCCCTTGGTGGTGAAGAAGCACGTGCCGTTGCGGTAGTAGGCGCCTTCTCCACCGTTGAACACCTTGGCCCCGGCGACCTGGCGGCGGGTGCGGGTGGGGCTGCCGTCCGGGTCGGGAACGTCCACCCAGGACAGCGCGCCGCCGTCGTCGACCAGCACCTGCAGGGTGCCGGCGGACAGGTCGCCCCAGGTGGTGGGCACGAATCGGTAGAAGTTGCCGTCGGTTTCGTCCTCGGTCAGGTAGACGACCTTGCGATCCGGGTCGGCCGCCGCGGCCTCGTGCTTGAACCGCCCCATCGCGTCCCGCCGGACGGCGGGCTTCGCGCCCCACGGATCGGTCTCGAAGACGTACCCGAGGTCGGTTTCCTCGCACGACAACCACGTGTTCCACGGGGTGGCGCCGCCGGAGCAGTTCTGCGTCGTGCCGGAGAGGATCGGGTACGCGGCGGCGATGTTCGCGTTGCCGTCGAACCGCACGGCGCTCACCCCGCCCGCGCCGGAGCCGAGTTCGGCGTTCGAGACGTAGATCCACCCGGTTCCGTCGGCGAAGCACGCGCCGCCGTCCGGGGCGCCGTGCCAGGTGTGGCCGGTTCCGGCGATCTGCTGGGTGGAGCGGGCGATCACGCGGCTGGCGAAGTTCGCCGGCAGCTGGATGCCGTTGGCATCGGCCGCCTGCAGGGGGCCGTAGGGGCTTGGACCGGTCTGCGCCGGGTAGGCGATCGCTTCGCGCGTCACGCTGAACCCGAATGCGATGGTGGTGCCACCGGCGACGGCGGCACGCAGAAAGGTGCGACGTTCCACGGCTTTGCTCCTCCGATGAGAAGTGACGCCCGCCGGCGCGATGCCGGAACTGCCAACGGGCACCGTGACACTAGGGGCGGGCAAGGCATCGGATCAGTGCAGAACCGGTGAACACTTCACGACGAAACGGACGGCGGGACCAGAACGCGCCCACGGTTGTCCTAAGTGGAGCGTCAGGCGGGTTCCGGTGGCCAGGTCGCGGGTTTCAGCACGCCCAGCACGTAGGCGCGGGCCACCAGCGCGGTTCGGTTCGGCACGCGCCAGCGGCGGGACATGCGTTGCAGGTGGTAGTTGACACCGTCCGCGGTCAGGCCGACCGACTTGGCGATCTGCGCGGTGGTGACGCCACCGGCCGCCAGCGCGAGGATCCGCGCCTCCACCGGGCTCACCAGGGCGGCATCGGGCCGTTCGGCCGGCTCGGTGATGTCGCCGAGCACGTTCAGCAGCAACAGCAGCGCGGTCGCGGCATCCGGCGCTTCGCTGACCACGTCGACCGTCATCTCGCCGTGCCGCTCCGACCCGCCCGGCGCGGACCAGCGCACCTCGACCGGGTAGCGGGATCGCCGGCGCCGCCGCAGCGCCTCGACGATCGGGTGCAGCTGATCGCTGGAGCGCGGGCGGAAGAAGTCGAGCGCGTTCTGACCGCGCAACTGGCTGGGGAGCGTGCCCCACTCCGCGGCCATCAGGGGATTGGCCAGCAAGATCGCGCCTCCGGTGTCGCACACCGCGACCGGCATCGGCAGGTGGTCCAGCAGGATCACCGCCCGGTTGCGCCACGCCACCGCATCATCCCGGTACACGCGCCCCGGCGGTTCGTCCCGCCCCTTCTGTCCCATGCCACTGCCATCTCGAAGATCAGGATGCAAGTCCGATGCCGCAGAGACTACTACGCATTCATGTAGTGCCGATGCCTCGTGACGCCCGCTGTTGCCGCGAACGTGGAAGCAGCAACCACTCCCGAGCAGAGGACGCGCCCCGAATGACCGACGCCACCCTGATCCAGCCGCGAGTCGACGACGGCGTGCCCGTCATCGACGTTTCGGACACCGGCCTGACGAGCAGGCCGACCCAGCAGGCGATGGCGCTCGCCCGGCGGCACGGCCCGGTGTTCCGGCGCCGCTTCCACGGCCGCGAGACGCTCCTGGTCGGCGACCTGGGCCTGGTCATCGAGCTGGCCGACGAGCAGCGGTTCGCCAAGGCGGTCGGCCCGGCGCTGCAGAACGTCCGCGAGTTCGCCGGCGACGGCCTGTTCACCGCCTACAACGAGGAACCCAACTGGGGCAAGGCGCACGACATCCTGATGCCCGCCTTCGCCCTCGGTTCGATGCGCACCTACCACCCGGTGATGCTGCGGGTGGCCCGCCGCCTCCTCGAATCCTGGGACCGCCGGGCCGCCGCCGGCGCGCCGGTGGACGTGCCCGACGACATGACGCGGATGACGCTGGACACCATCGGGCTGGCCGGATTCGGTTTCGACTTCGGCTCGTTCGACCGCGACGAGCCGCACCCGTTCGTCGGCTCCATGGTGCGCTGCCTCGACTGGAGCATGTCGCGGCTGACCGCGCCGCCCGACGCCGACCACGCCGCGCGGGACGCGGCATTCCGGGCCGACGCGGAGTACCTGGCGTCCGTGGTCGACGACGTCATCGGCGCCCGCACGGCCGCGGGCGAAACGTCGGCCGACGACCTCCTGGGGCTCATGCTCGGCGCGGCGCACCCCGCCGACGGCACCACGCTGGACCTCGCGAACATCCGCAACCAGATCATCACCTTCCTCATCGCCGGGCACGAGACGACATCCGGCACCCTGTCGTTCGCGCTGCACTTCCTCGCCAAGCACCCGACGGCGCTGCACATGGTGCAGCGCGAGGTGGACGAGGTGTGGGGCGACGCCGAACCGGACCCGACGTTCGAGGACATCGGCCGCCTGACCGGCACGCGCCAGGTGCTCAACGAGGCGCTGCGGCTGTGGCCGTCCGCTCCCAGCTTCGGGCGGATGGCGCGCGAGGACACCTTGCTGGGCGGGCGGATTCCGCTGCGCGCCGGGGAATCCGTGGCGGTGCTGACGCCGATGCTGCACCGCGATCCGGTGTGGGGCGACAACCCGGAGCTGTTCGACCCGACGCGGTTCACCCCGGAGGCCGAGGCGGCCCGCTCGCCGCACGCGTTCAAGCCGTTCGGCACCGGCGAGCGCGCGTGCATCGGGCGGCAGTTCGCCCTGCACGAGGCCACCATGCTGCTCGCTCTGCTGGTGCACCGGTACCGGCTGATCGATCACGCCGACTACCGGCTCGACGTCAAGGAAACGCTGACGCTCAAACCGGAAGGGCTGACGCTGACCCTCCTGCCGCGCACCGCCGCGGACCGGGCGGCGAATCGTGCGGCGCTGCCCGCCGGCACTTCCGGAGCCGGCGACGAACCGGTGGTCGACGCCGGGCTGCCCAGCCGTGTGCTGCCGGGCACGGAACTGCTCCTCCTGCACGGCTCGAACTACGGCACCTGCCGCGACTTCGCCGGCCGGCTCGCCGACGCCGGCGCCGATCTCGGCTGCGAGGTCGAAGTCGCGCCGCTGGACGCCCATGCGGGCGGGCTGCCCGCCGACCGGGCGGTCGTCATCGTCGCCGCCTCCTACAACGGCCACCCGACCGACGACGCGGTGTCGTTCGCGCGCTGGCTGGACGAGGCCGAACCGGGCGCGGCCGAAGGCGTGACCTTCGCGGTGCTGGGCGTCGGCGACCGCAACTGGGCGGCCACCTACCAGCACGTCCCGACGCGCCTCGACGCCCGGCTCGCGGAGCTCGGCGGCACCCGGATCGTCGAGCGCGCGGCGGCCGACGCCGCGGGCGATCTGACCGGCGCGGTGCGGGAGTTCACCACGTCGCTGCGAAACGCGCTGCTGGAACGGCACGGTGATCCCGCGACCGCCGGGGCGGCCTCGCAGGACGAAACCGGTTACGCGGTATCGGAAATCGTCGGCGATCCGCTTGACGCGCTCGCCGCGCGGCACGACATGGTCGAGATGACGGTGACCGAGGTCGGCACCCTTACGGATCCGGCGTATCCGCGGGTCAAGCGCCTCGTCCGGGTGGCGTTGCCCGAGGGGTGCGGCTACCGGACCGCCGACCACCTGACGGTTCTCCCGGTCAACGACCCGGCGCTGGTGGAACGCGCCGTCGAGGTGCTGCGCGTCGATCCGGACGCGATCCTCAACATCACCCCGAGCCGCCCGGGCCGCGACGCCCTCCCGATCGACCGGCCGATCGCGGTGCGCGAACTCCTGGCCAGGCACGTGGAACTGCAAGATCGTCCCACCGCCGAACAGCTCGGCGTCCTCGCCGAACTCAACCCGTGCCCGCCGGAGAAGGCAGCCCTCCTGGTGCTCGCCGACGACGCCGCCGACCAGCGCACGCTCCTCGACGTGATCGAGGATCACCCCGCACTGCGGGAAGTCCTCACCTGGCCGGTGATCCTGGACCTGCTGCCGCCGATGCGGCCCAGGCACTACTCCATCTCCTCCTCACCCGCGGCCGATCCGCGGCACGCCGACCTGATGGTCTCGCGCCTGCAGGCGCCGGCGCGCTCTGGGCGAGGGGAGTTCCGGGGGACCGGCTCGGGATACCTCAACGCGGTGCGGCCGGGCGACACCGTCCTGGCGCGCGTCCAGCCGTGTCGCGAAGCGTTCCGCATCGGCACGGACGTCCCGGTGGTCATGGTCGCCGCGGGTACGGGCCTGGCGCCGTTCCGGGGCGCGATCGCCGACCGGCGCGGCCTCGTCGAAAGCGGCGCCCGGCTCGCCCCGGCGCTGTGCTACTTCGGTTGCGACGCGGCGGATGCCGACTACCTCCACGCGACGGAACTCGCGGCCGCCGAGTCGGCCGGCGCGGTCGCCGTCCGTCCGGTCTTCAGCGAGGCGCCGGCCGGCGGGCACCGGTTCGTGCAGCACCGCATCGCGGCGGAATCCGACGAGATCTGGAACCTGTTGCAGGCCGGCGCGAAGGTCTACGTCTGCGGCGACGGCAACCGCATGGCGCCGGGAGTGCGTGACGCGTTCCGCACCGTGTACCGCGAGAAAATTCCCAGTAGTGACGCGGAAACCGCCGATGCCTGGCTGCAGGGCCTCATCGCCGACGGGCGCTACGTCGAGGACGTCTACGCGGGCTGACGGTCTTCGCGATCTGTGCCAAGGTCGGTGCTGAGCCGTCGGTCGCGGCGGCCGTGGAGCTGTGGGAAGGGACGACGGGATGAGCGAATCCGGGATGGGCTGGGGGCGTCCGGAGCTGCTGTCGAACGTCAACTACCGACAACACCGCGAGAACCTGGTCCGGCAGGAGACCGGCGGGGTGTTCCGGTACATCTACCAGCACAACCTGTGGGGGAGTGAGGAATCGGTTTCCGGGCATGGTTCGGAGAACACCGCGACCGAGCACATCCGGGCCGAGATCCCCGCGCTGCTGCGCCGGCGGGGCGTGCGCTCCGTCGCGGACGTCCCGTGCGGGGACTTCGGTTGGCTCAGCACCACCGACCTGGGCGTCGAAACCTACTTCGGCGCCGACATCGTGCCGGAACTCGTGGCGCGCAACCGGGATCGCTACGGGGCCGCGCAACGCCGGTTCGAGATCCTCGACCTCACCGAGGATCCGCTGCCCGCGGTGGATCTCGTGCTGTGCCGGGACTGCCTGGTGCACCTCACCTTCGACCAGATCCGGGCCGCGTTGCGCAACATCCGGCGCAGCGGGGCGCGGTACCTGCTGGCCACGACGTTCCCGGGGCTCGATGTGAACGTCGATGCGGAGACCGGCGACTGGCGCCCGCTGAACTTCCAGCTGGCGCCGTTCGGCTTCCCGGCCCCGCTGGAACTGATCGTCGAGGGCTGCGTCGAAGGCGACGGGCAGTACGCGGACAAGGCGCTGGGTCTGTGGGAGGTCGCCGACCTCCGTTGACGTGTCACGGGCGGCCGAGGGCGGTGGCGATGCCGGCGAGCAGGCAGCCGAGGCCGAATTCGAAGCGGGCGCCGGGGTCGGGTTCGCCTGCCTCCAGGACTCGGCGGTTGAAGTGCGGGAACCTGCCTGAGTCGACCACCTGCTGCACGTAGGCGCCGACCGAATTGCGCCATTCGTCCTCGGTCATGCCCGTCGTGCGCTGCGCCTCCAACTCGGCCAGCTCCGAGGCCACGGAGCCGAGCACGAAGGTGTTGACGGAGGCGACCACCACGCCCGCCTGCGTCGCGTCGCCGGTCGCCCGGCCCACCACGCCGAGCGCGTGATCGGAATGCTTGATCACGTTCGGGCCGAGGGCCGGGCGCCGGGATGCCTGTTGCGCCAGCCAGGGGTGTTCCAGCAGCGCGGCGCGGAAGATCCGGGCGGCGGCGGCCAGCTCGGCGACCCAGTCCTCGCCGGCCCGCTCCGGCAGCGGCATCTCGCCGTACACCGCGTCGATCATCAGCTCGATCAGCTCGTCCTTGTTGGTGATGTGGCGGTACAGCGAGGTGGTGCCGGAGCCCATCTCGGCCGCGATCCGCCGCATGGACAGCGCGTCGATGCCTTCGGCGTCGGCGAGCCGGATCGCGGTGCGGACGATCCTCTCCTCGCTGAGCGCCGGGCGGCTGCCGCGCTCCCGGTCGCGCATCCAGACCAGGGTCGCGGGCTGTGATCGAGCAGACATGGGCACAGTGTACGCATCAGGTACGGTGTTCCCAAGTGGGCACAGTGTTCCCAAACCATGGAGGTTCCCATGTCCCGGATACCGGTCCTCATCGCCGGCGGCGGCACCGTCGGCCTGGCCATGGCCGTGTTCCTCGGCCACCACGGCGTGCCATCACTGGTCGTCGAGCGCCGCGCCGCGCCGTCCAACCATCCCCGCGCGCTCGGGATCAGCCAGCGCACGCTGGAGTTCTTCCGCGAGGTCGGGCTGCGCGATGCGGTCGACGAGGTCGCCGTCCGGTCGACGGAGCTGTGGAAGGCGGACGCGCGCACGGTCGCCGAGATCGACCGCAGCCAGGCGCCGCGATACGCGAAGTCGCCGATCTCCTCCGGCATCTCGCCGGAAATGCCGCACGGGCACTACCCGCAGGATCGGCTCGACACGGCGCTCCTACCGGCGGCCCGCGAACGCGGGGCGACTGTCGAGTTCGGCGTGGCCGTGACCGCAGTCGAGCAGGACGCCGATGGAGTGGCGGCGACGTTGTCCGATGGGCGCGTGATCCACGCCGACTACCTGGTGGGCGCGGACGGCGTGAACAGCTCGGTGCGGGCCGAGCTGGGGATCGCCACCACGGGCCCGGGCGAAATCGGCGACACCACCGTGAACATCCTGTTCAACGCCGACCTGGTGGGCCACTTCGGTTCGATGCCGGTCATGGTGCAGGTCAGCCATCCGGACGCCCCGGGCATGATGCTGTCCGTCGGCGAGAAGCGCTGGGTGCTGCACGTCGGCCTGGATGTGGTCGGCGGCCTTTCGACGCAACAGTGCGCCGCAGCGGTCCGCACGGCGCTCGGCGCGGACGTGCCCGTGGAGATCGTCAACGCGCTGCCGTGGCGAGCGACCGTGCGGATGGCGGACGAATTCCGCTCCGGCCGGGCGTTCCTCGTCGGCGACGCCGCGCGGGCCATCTCGCCGCTCGGGGCCATGGGGCTGAACACTGGCGTGGCCGACGCCTACAACCTCGCCTGGAAGCTCGGCATGGTGCTGGCCGGACAGGCGGGCGACCGATTGCTGGACAGCTATCACGAGGAGCGCCACGCGGTCGCCGAGCTGGTGACCCGGCAGGCGCTGCTGCGCTGGGAGCACCCGCGCCTGCACTGGGATCCGGCGGCGGCCGCGGAACGCGCCGCGGTCGGGATGTGGAACGCCCCGGTGGTGCTGATGGCCCACCGGTACGACTCCTCGGCGATGATCGACCCCGTGGTGCAAGTTCCGTCCACTGAGGACGTCGCCGCGAGCCTGGACGGCGCGCCCGGCTCGCGGCTTCCGCACCGCTGGCTGGACGGGACGAGCGTGTCCACCTTGGACCTGATCAAGTCCCGTTTCACGGTGCTGACCGGCCCCGAAGGCGCTCACTGGGCCGAGGCGGCACGCGAGATCGGCCTGAACGCCGTGCAGCTCGACGAGGATTGGGCGTCCTCGGTGAACGTCGACGTCGACGGCGCATTGCTGGTGCGGCCAGACGGTTTCATCGCCTGGCGCGCACCAGGAAGCGCGGATCCCGAGACGCTGCACAAGGTGCTCGCCTCGGTCACCGGTCGTTAGCGGCTAGCCGGCCAGGCGCTTCTCGTACCCGGCCAGGCGGACGCAGGTGGTGAGGCCCCGGATCGCCTGCTCCAGTTCCCGCAGCCCGGGGTAGCTGGGGGCGATCCGGATGGTGGCGTCGTCCGGGTCGACGCCGTGCGGATGGGTGGCACCGGCCGGGGTCAGCGCGATCCCGGCCTCGGCCGCCAGGCGCACCACGTCCTTGGCACAGCCGTCGGGCACCCGCAGCGAGATGAAGTACCCGCCCTTCGGGGACGTCCACTCGGCCAGGCCCGTGCCGCCGAGCTCCGCCTCGAAGATGCGCAGCACCGCCTCGAACTTCGGCTGCAGCAGCGCGCGGTGGTGGTCCATGTGGGCGCGCACCCCGTCGGCGTCCTCGAGGAAGAGCACGTGCCGGAGCTGGTTGACCTTGTCCGGGCCGATCGAGCGCTTCGAGTTGTTGGCCAGCAGCCAGTCGCGGTTGGCGGGCGAGGAGCCGAAGAACGCGACACCGGCCCCGGCCCAGGTGATCTTGGAGGTCGAGCCGAAGACGAAGGCCCGGTCCGGGTTTCCCGCCTCGGCGCAGGCCGCGAGCAGGTCGGCGATCTCGACCCGCTCATCGGTGAGGTGGTGCACCGCGTAGGCGTTGTCCCAGAAGATCCGGAAGTCCGGGGCGGCGGTGCGCATCTCGGCCAGCCGCCGCACCGTCTCGTCCGAGTAGCAGGTGCCGTCCGGGTTGCTGTACTTCGGCACACACCAGATGCCCTTGATCGCCGGGTCCTCGCCGGCCAGCCGCTCGACTTCGGCCATGTCGGGCCCGTCGGCGGTCATCGGGACCGGGATCATCTCGATGCCGAAGCGCTCGCAGAGGGCGAAATGCCGGTCGTATCCGGGAACCGGGCACAGGAAGGCGATGCGCTCCTGGTCGACCCAGCGCGACTCGGCGCCCGGCAGGACGCTCAGCAGCGCGTGCACCAGGCAGTCGTGCATCAGCTCCAGGCTGGAATTGCCCGCGGCGAGCAGCTGTTCCACCGGCACCTGGAGGAAGTCCGCGAAAAGCGCCCGCATCTCCGGCAGGCCTTGCAGGCCACCGTAGTTCCGGCAGTCGGTGCCGTTCGCGGCGGTGTGCCGGCCGGCGCCGGGCAGGCCCTGCAGATCGGCCGCCAGGTCGAGCTGCTCGGGCGAGGGCTTGCCGCGGGTCAGGTCGAACGACAGGCCGGCGTCCACCAGTTCGCGGTAGTCGCGGCGGGCGGATTCGACCAGTGTGGAGGCTGTCTCGGCGTTCGTACCAACGGGCATCGTGCTTCCCTTTCGCGTGCGGCGACCTGCGGGAAGCCTACAGGTCGCCACTTCGGCGATCTGTTGTCGGCCAACAGCGGTGGCCGATTTGTCCACTGTGGTCGGCGATGATCAGCCGTGGAACGGGAACTCCGGCGGGCGGCGCTGGAGGAAGGCGCTGATCCCTTCGGCGCTCTCGCCGCTTTCAGTGGACAGGTCCTGCCAGTACTGGCGGCGTTCGTCGAGCGACTCGCCTCGGCTGGCCATGTCGATGAGCTGCTTGGATGCCCGGACCGTCAGCTGGGAGCGCCCGGCGATGGTCGTCGCGAGGGCGGTCGCGCGGCCGCGGGCGTCGTCGGTGATCTCGTCGACCAGTCGCATCTGGAGCGCGCGTGCGGCGTCGAAGAAGTCCGCGGAGAACAGCAGCAGTTTCGCGTTCGCCGGCCCGACGAGCTCGGTGAGCCGGGCGATGCTGGAGGCGGGGTAGACGATGCCGAGCTTGGCCGGGGTGATGCCGAAGGTGGCGCCGGTGTCGGTGATGCGGATGTCGCAGGCGGCGGCGAGCTGGCAGCCGCCGCCGATGCAGAGCCCGTTGATCAGCGCGATCGTCGGCAGCGGGCAGGTGAGCAGCGCCCGCTCGGCTGTCACCGTCACGCTCTCCTCTCGGCCGCCCTCGATCTCGTCCAGTTCATTGATGTTCGCGCCGGCGGAGAACGCGTCGCCCGCGCCGGTGAGCACGACGACCCGGACGGCGGGATCGTCGGCGACCTTGGTCAGCAGGTCGGGGACCTGCCGCCACATGCTCGCGCTCATGGCGTTGCGCCTGCCCGGGTTGTCGATGGTGATCCAGGCGATGTGCTCGGCGATGTGCAGGTCCAGCCGGCCCGGCGTGAGGTCGTTCATCGCTTGGTCGCTCCCGTGGTCGTCGGCAGGTGGGTGATGCCGCGGCGGTCCAGATCCTCGATCTCGTCTTCGTTGAACAGCTGGGCCAGGACCGCCGCGGAGTGCTCGCCGAACTCCGGTGGCGGGGAGTGCACCGCGGCGGGCTGGTCGTCGATCCAGATCGGCGCGCGCAGCAACGGCATCGAGGCTCCGGCGGCCGACATGACCTGCTGCACCATACCGAGCGCCTGCACCTGCGGATCGGCAAATACCTGATCCACCCGGTGCACGGGTCCGCAGGGGATACCGGCCTCGCGCAGCGCCGCCACCCAGTGCGCCGATCCCTCGGCGCGGAGCAGCCGTTCGAGATCGGCCCGCAGCGCGGCGCGGTGCTCGACGCGGCCCGCGCCGTCGGCGTACTCCGGGCGCTCGGCCAGGGCCGGATCGCCGAGCGCGGCGCAGAGCGCCTCCCACTGGCGCGGCGAACCGGCGGCGATGTTGATGGGGGAGTCGGCGGTGTCGAACATCCCGTACGGGCTGATCACCGGGTGGTCGTTGCCCTGCGGTTGCGGGACTTCGCCGGTGCTGAGGTAGCCCTGCGCGTGGAAGGTCAGCGCGGCCAGCGCCGATTCGAGCAGTGAGGTCTGCACGTGGGTGCCGGTTCCGGTGCGTTCCCGCCCGGCGACCGCCGCTGCGACCGAGAAGGCCGCCATGATTCCCGTGATCGTGTCGATGATCGGCACCCCGACGCGCATCGGCGTCTCCGCGCCGGCGCCGGTGACCGACATCAGGCCCGACATGCCCTGCGCGATCTGGTCGAGCCCGGGCGTTTCCCGTTCCGGGCCGGTCGGCCCGTAGCCGCTGATGCTGGCGATCACCAGCCGTGGGTGCTCCGCCCGCAGCCGCGCGGGATCCAGGCCCAGCTTCGCGAGCACGCCCGGCCGGAAGTTCTCCACCAGCACGTCCGCATCGGCGACCAGCCTGGCCAGGACGTCCTGGCCCTCAGGGCTGCGCAGGTCCAGCGCGAGGGAGCGCTTGTTGCGGTTGACCGCGGCGAAGTACTGGCTTCGGTCCCCGTCGAACGGGCCGAACGCGCGGGAGCCGTCGCCGTGCGGCACCGGCTCCACCTTGATCACCTCGGCGCCGAGGTCGGCCAGCAGGGCGGTGCACATCGGCCCGGCGAGCACGCGCGTCAGGTCGATCACCCGGATCCCGGTCAACGGCGCGTGCGTCATGGGGCGACCTCCGGTTCTGTGGTCCACTATGTGGTCCATCGATCCGTAAAGTGGACCGAACGGATCTGGACGCTACGATGCGCCGCACATCGCGTCAAGAGGTGGATCATGTCGATGCAGAGCGTCAAGAACGCCCTCCGCGTTCTGGAAGCGGTGGCCGAGAACCAGCCCGCCGGGCTCAGTGATCTGACCCAGCGGTTGGGGCTGCCGAAGACCACCGTCCAGCGCTGCCTGACCACGCTGCACGAGGCCGGGTGGATCAAGCCCGCCGGGCACGAGCTGCGCCGCTGGACGATCACCGGCCGGGCGTTCTCGGTCGGCAGCCAGGCCGCCAACGACCGGGATCTACGGTCGGTGGCGTTGCCGCTGCTCAGCGAACTCCAGGCGGCCACCGGCGAAACGGTGCACCTGATGGTGCCGGACGGCAACGAGGTGGTGCTCATCGAGCGCCTCGACAGCGCCCACCAGCTGCGCACGTTCTACTCGCTCGGCCTCCGCTCGCCGCTGCACGCCACCTCCAACGGCAAGGCCGTGCTGGCCGCGATGCCCGACGACGACGTCGCCGACTACCTGGCGAAGTACCTGTCCAGGCTCACCGATCGCACGATCGTCGATCCCGATGCGCTGCTGGCCCAGCTGGAAACCATCCGCGGGCAGGGCTACGCCGTGAACGAGGAGGAGCACCAGCCCGGCATCGTGGCCATCGGCGCCGCCATCTGCCCGCCGGGCACCGGCGCGGTCGGCTCGCTCTCGGTGTCCGCGCCGAAGGTGCGGCTCACGCGCAACCGCTACGCGACCGTCGGGCGGCAGGTCCGCGACACGGCTTCGCGCATCGCCCAACAGCTCTCGGCGTCGGTCGTTCCGCTGCCGTAGCGGTTCGCCGTCGTGCCAACGAATTCCGGCATCGCGCCTTGACGTGTCCGGGATCACGACCATACGGTGCCGTGGACCACAATGCAGTCAGGTGGACCACGATGTGGTCCGGGCTCGACGGGGAGCGAAATGGCGTCGCAGGTACTGGCTTTGCTCGTGTTGGCGGTGGCGTTCCTGATCGCGACCGTGCGACCGGTCCACATGGGAGTCCTCGCCCTGGCCGCGGCGCTGGGCGTCGGCACGACCCTGGGCGGCGCGTCGCTCGACGACGTGCTGAGCGGCTTCCCCGTCGACATCATGCTCCTGCTGCTCGGCGTCACCTACCTGTTCGGCATCGCGCGCAGCAACGGCGCCCTCGACTGGATGATCGACAGGCTGGTCCGCGCGACCGGCGACCGGGTCGCGCTGCTGCCCGCGCTGTTCTTCGCGCTCTCCCTCGCGGTCGCCAGCTTCGGGTCGCCGCTGGCGGCGGTCGTGCTCATCCCGATCGGGCTGTCGTTCGCCGGTCGCAACGGCCTGAGCCCGGTGGTGATGGGCCTGGCGATGGCCACCGGCGGCTCGGCCGGGTCGTTCGCGCCGATCAGCCTGTTCGGGCTCATCACGACGAGCATCGCAGGGCGCAGCGGGATCGAGGTGAATCCGCTGCTGCTGTTCGGCGCGGCCATCGGGATCAACGTGGTGCTCTTCGCCGCCGGATCCGTCCTGTTCCGGCGCGCGCTCGTGGCCGAGGCGGCGCCCGAGGAGCCGACCGAGGTCGCGCCGGGTTCCGGTGGCGGCGCAGGGGAAACGGCGCTGCTGACCAAGACCGGCACCGCGGCCCGGCTCTCGGTGTTCCAGCGCCTGACGATCGTGATGCTGGCGTTGCTGGTCGTGTTCGTGGTCGTGCTGACCGCCGTCGGCGTCGAGGTGAACGTCGGCGCGGTCGCGCTGGGGCTGGGTGTTGTCCTGTCGCTGTGCTTCACCAAGGAGACGGCGCAGGCGGTCAAGGAGATCGACTGGTCCACGATCCTGCTCGTCGGCGGCATCGCCACCTACGTCGGCGTGCTGGACGACATGGGAGCCGTCAAGCTCGTCGCCGAGGTCGGCGCGGCGATCCCGAGCCCGCTGCTGGCGGCGTTCATCCTCTGCCTGTGCGGCGGGCTCATCTCGGCGTTCGGCTCCACGACCGCGCTGCTGGCGATCATCATCCCGCTCGCGCTGCCGTTGGTGGCCGCCGGCGGGGTGCCGGCGGCCGGGGTGATCTGCGCGCTGGCGCTGTCGTCGTCCCTGGTGGACATCAACCCGATGTCCACCATCGGCGCCACCGTGGTGGCCTCGGGCCCGGAGCGGATCCGCGCTTCGATGCGGAAGTTCTTCTTCCGCTGGGGATTCTCGATGGTCCTGGTCGGTCCGGTCGTCACCTGCGCCTTCCTGGTCCTGCCCGGAATGCTCGCCTAGGCGGCGAGGAGCTCTTGGAGCTCGCGGACCGCCCGGGTCAGGTTCTCGGCGAAGGCGAACATCTCGTCGGCCACCGGCTTCGGCGTGCTCAGGTAGAGGTTGAAGCGGTCCGGGAGCAGCACGTACGCGACGCCGATGCACTGGCTGCTGGTGGAACCGAAACCGAAGTACCGGATGTTCGTCGACGGTGCCGAGCTGGTGCTCAGGTAGTCGTCGCGCATCTTCAGCCAGCCCGGCGACTCGTACAGGTCGATGGGCTCGGTCGCGCCGAGCTCCGCGCCGCGCCGCCGCTGGACGAGTTGCAGCTCCCACAGGTGCTGCTCGGGTGCCAGCCCGGCCTGACACTCCTTCGCCCGCGCCACGTGCTTCTCCGCGGCTGCGCGGAACGCCGCTCGGCGCGTCTCCGCGTCCGCGCCGGGATCGTCCATCGTCGCGACGAACCGCAGGACCTCGGGAGTGACGACGCGCATGGCCTCGGTGCGCCCGTTCTGGAACTGGCGGGTGGCGATGGACTCGTAGGTGGCGCCCGTCAGGCCCTTGGAGCGCTTGTGGGCCAGTTGGTAAGCCATCTGCACGAACGCGTCGGGCGACGTGCCCAGCTGCTTGGTCCGGTTCGCCCCGAAGTCCTGGAACGACAGCGTGGTGGTGGCGGTGTTGTCGGCGTATTCCGCGAACGCCTCGGCCGCGGCCCGGACATCGGCGCGCAGGTCGGCATCGAGCGCGAACTCGATCGGATCCACGACGGGCGGGCCCTGCGTCGCGCGGCTCTCTTCCGGCACGTGCTGGAGCAACGTGTCGACGAAGTTGAGGATCGTGGTGCCGTCCAGGCCGCAGTGCTCGACGTTGATGCCGGCGGTGCCGTCGGCGAAGACGATCAGCGACACGGCCTTGTCGAACCACCGGTTGCCGCTGTCGCCGTGCAGCAGGTGGTCGCAGGCGTCCTGCGTGCTCTCGGGTGCGAAGTCCTCGAGGCACAGGCAGAACAGCGCGGTCTCGATCGCGTCCAGCGCCGCGGCGTTGCCGGGATCGGAGGCCAGCAGCGCTTCCCGGCTGGCGGCCCACTCCGCTCGTGCCTTGGTGGTGAGGTGCCCGACGGAGGTGTCCGTCGCGGCTCGCGTCGCGCCTGCCTTCATGATCGCGCGCAGCCCGGTAGCGAGATCGTCCGGCGTGTGCGGCCGGCCCTCCGCGCTCAGCACCTGCATGCGGAACAGGTTGCCGCGGTAGAACACCGCGATGTGGCGGGCATCGGACGGGCCGGGCCATTGCGCGGAGTACGGCGCGCGCACCGTGTCCTGCACCGGGCCGGGGATTCGGGTGGTGGAGAACAGGAACTTCTGCTGCTCCATCGAATGCGGCTGTCCACGTTGGACGACCGGCGGGATGGCCTCCGCGTCGAGCAGCTGCTTGTAGTCGACCGCCGCGGCGATGAGACCGGCCGCCCGCTCGACCTGCTGCTGCGCCGATTCCCGGAACAGGAAGAAGAAGTTCGCGTTCAGCGCGATCCGGTCGCGGCGGCCCAGGTACCGGTACGGCCAGAAGGTGTCGAGCCAGCTGCGCACGCCTTCCTCGGCGTCGTACCGCTTGAGCGCCGCCTGCAGGGCGTGGGCCGGGCTGCCGGGGCGCTGGAACGCCTCCACCGCCGCCTCGGTGGCCGCCAGCTCATCCGCGCTGAGCAGCGGCGCGCACCACTCGACGAACCGCTCGCAGCTTTCCGCCAGGGTCGGCAGCGGCACCCGGGGCAGCCGGTCCTCGTTGCCGAAGGTGCTGGTCGCCCACGTCTCACTGCTGTTCAATGTCATCCTCGATTCCTGGTTCGACCGGTCGACTCGTCAGTCCAGCAGCCGATCGCCCCGCACCGCGCGGCCTTCGGCGGCCAGGTGCTCCGGCAGGACCCGGCCGAAGATCTGCTTGGTCCGCGCGACGCTACCGATCACGCCGGGGCGCTCGCTGTAGGCGAAGATGGCGGAGTGGCGCTGCGCGCGGCCCTGCACGGTGGTCACGCGGTGCAGCGAGAAGCGGCCCTTGAACAGCTGGAGATCGCCGGGGCGCAGCGTCAGCCGCCGGATCAGGTGCTCGCCGTCCCCGGCCAGCACCGCCCGCACGTCGGCGAAGTTCTCCGAGCGGGCGGACCGGATGTTCGCGCAGTACTCGAAGATCCCGCCGGCCTCCGGCTCCTGGGTGAGCATGCTGACCGCGAACTCGTTGGTGTCGAAGTGCCACGGGTGGTCCATGCCGGGCCGCACCACGTTGAGGCAGAGCCCGGCCAGCGGATCGGCGAGCTCGTGGACGGCAGGCAGCTCGACGCACTCGGCGATGAAGCGCTTGAACAGCGAGCTGGTGTAGAGCCGGTGGATGATCCACCGGCGCGGGATCCGGTCTCGGGCGACGAACGCGTTGCCGCGCGTCATGGTCGTGCGAGCAGGGTGATCGGCCGGCAGCTCGGTGTTCGTGTCGATGTTGTAGGCGTTGACGACCTCGACGTCGTAATGCGCCAGCGGCGCGATCTCCGCGCCTTCCCGCCGCAGCTTGTCCTGCCGCGACGGGCGGATGAAGTCGGGCAGCACGCTGCAGCCGTCGTCGCGCAGGTCGCGCCGGGCCCGGTCGACGGCATCCCGCCAGGCGGCGCTCGCCGGGTCCGACAGCGGGTAGCGCGCCGTGTCCACCACCTGCTCCACAAGTTGGACTTCCGCTGCGCTCATGAAGTTCCCCTCCACGTGCAAAGCTCGTCGACGCCGGATTCGGGGCGATCGACGTTGATCGCGCCAGCACTCCAGGATCAACGACAGATGATCATCGTGGTTACTGCCGATTTCGCGGCGGGCGCAGTGACGGTGGCCATATTGCGCGGGCCCCGCCGGACGCCGGATGCCACTCGATCGTGCAGAACTCGCCGGAAGCCGAGAGGATCAGGGGGACGCGACGAAGAAGGGCGGAACTGGTATGGACGACGAGACCTGCCGGCGGCTGGCCGAGGTGCGTTCACTGGCCGATGAACTGCATCCCGAGCAGATCGAGGCCGAGATCGGCCGCGCGCGGGTCGAGGCGTACCAGGAGGGCATGCGCTTCGCCGCCGACTTCGTCGAGAACGGCCCGAAGGGGCGCGAGCGCGCGCACATCCCGATGCCGCGGAGCTGACCGGTGGCTCACGAACCGCGCAGCGCGGCGGCGACCTCCCGGGCGGCCCGGAGCCCGGATTCCACCGCGCCGTCGATGAAGCCCGCCCAGCCGGTGGCGAGGTCCGAGCCCGCGAAGTGGATCGCGCCGTGCGGCCGCTGCAGGGCGGCCAGGTACTTCGTGAGCTGGCCAGGGCGCTGCATGGGCCAGGTTTCCCGGGAGAACTCGTCGGTCATCCAGTCGTGCCCGGCGACGTCGACGACCTCCAGGTCCGGCCGCCACGCCGCGAGCGCGCGGGCGACACCCGCCTTGTCCGAGGGGTCGAGGTCGTGGGCGCGGGTGCCGAAGGCGACGAGGATGGTGTCGCCGTCCACCGCGTACTCCGGGCGGACGAAGGTGAGGTCGTGGTCGTCCGGCGCGTAGCCGGTGAACGGCGGGACCTCGCCGCGCACCCGGATCCAGGTCTTCAGGCCCTGCGACGCGGTGCGCTCGGCGCTGGCCGCCAGCTTGGCCTCCGCGAGCGCGGGCCGGAAGTCGACGGTGCCGAGCACGTTGAGCGGCAGCGTGCAGATCACCTGCTTCGCCGCGAGGCGGGCGCCGTCGGCGGTGGTGATCGTCGCGCCGCCGTCGTCCTGGGCGATGGCGGACACGACCGTGCCGAGCCGGATGTCGGCATCGCTGTCGGCCGCCAGCGCCGCCGCCAGCGAGGCGGTGCCCGCGACGAGCCGGTAGCCCGAGGTCGCCTCGTGCAGCAGCCGCCAGTCTCCCGACGCCGCCGCGCACCACCGCATGGCTTGGCTGAGCCCGGAAACCGCGGCGGGGCCGTTGAAGTGCTCCGCCCAGACGCCGGTGTTCACCTCGCGCTCGGCTGGCGTCAGGTCGAGCCCGCCGAAGTAGTCGGTGACCGACCGGTGATCGATCCGGTCCAGGTCCTCGCGCTGCAGCGGCTCGTAGGGGAGCGGGAACCAGGTGCGGCTGTCCGCGGCGAGCCGGTCCATGCCGCGCTCGATCAGCGCGTCGAACTCCTCGGGGCTGCCCCGGTGCACCGCGCCGTCGGCGATCCAGAACACCTCCTCCGAGCTCGGGCTCGGCTCGACGGCCTGGCCGTAGCGGGTGATCTCGCTCCACGTGTGCGGCTGCAGCCAGTGCACCCAGGTGCCGCCCATCTCCAGGCGGCGGCCGAGCCGCTCATCAGTCCAGGTGCGGCCGCCGATGCGGTCGCGCGCTTCGAGCACCGCCACCGAGCGGCCGCGCCGAGACAGTTCGCGAGCGGCGGTCAGCCCGGAGAACCCGGCGCCGACGATGACGACGTCGTAGGACTCCATGCACTCCCCCCGTTCCGGCGTTCCGCATCAACTGCGCATTCTGGTGCCGACGACGCGGCGCCTCGATCCACCGAACGAGTTGATTGTCGGTTCGCGCTGCTCACCCGGCGTGGGCGATCGCGGTGACGACCAGCCCGCCGGCGGCCAGCCAGCGCCCGTGGAACTCCCGCAGCGGCGGGCCTGGGCTTTCGACGAGCAACCGGGCGCGGAAGGTCCCGTCGTCCGGGTGCAGCTCGATGGACGCCTCCGCGAAGTCCAGCCAGGTCCGGGTGAGCGGGAACCACGTCTTGTAGACGGATTCCTTGGCGCTGAACAGCAATCTGTCCCAGTGTGGCCCCGGCGGCAGGCGCCGCAGGAGGTCCAGCTCCTCTGGGCGGGCGATGGCTTCGAGAACGCCGTCCGGCAGCGGCGCGTCGGGTTCCGCGTCGACGCCGATCGAGGCCAGGTCCGCGGCGCTCGCGACCACGGCCGCCCGGTATCCGGCGCAGTGGGTCATGCTGCCCACGACACCGTCCGGCCAGCCCGGCGCGCCGCGCTCACCGGGCAGGATCGGGCTCGGCGGGTGCCCCAGCTCGGCGAGCGCCTCCCGCGCGCAGTGCCGGACCGTGGCGAACTCGTTGCGGCGCTTGGCCACCGCCCGGCTGATGACGGCCTCTTCTTCGGGGAACAGGGCGATGTCGACGCGATCGTCGAAGGTCTCGGCGAACCGGGCGTGGCCCGGGAGGATCGCGCCGATCAAGACCGGGCCTCCGCCGGGAGCACCTGGCGGAGCAGCCCGTGCGGGTGGCCGTGGCGGCGCCATTCCCTCGGATAGCCGATGGAGACTTCGTGGAACGGCACGTCGTCGTGCCGGGTGATCCGCGGGATGTGCAGGTGCCCGTAGACGACGCACGAGGCGCGGTGGCGCCGATGCCAGTCCGCGGTGAGCTCGGTGCCGCACCACTGCGCGAACTCGGGGTAGTGCAGCACGTCCGTCGGCTCCCGCAGCAGCGGGTAGTGGTTGACCAGGACGGTCGGCAGCCCGTCGTCCAGCTCGGCCAGCCGGCGCTCGGTCTCCTCGACCCTGGCCAGGCACCAGGCGTCCCGGCTCGGGTGCGGATCCGGGTGCAGCAGGTACTCGTCGCTGCACACGACGCCCTTGGCGTAGGCCTGTTCTAGCCCCTCGGCCTTGTTCTTCGCCCCGGGCGGCCGGAAGGAGTAGTCGTAGAGCAGGAACAGCGGGACGATCCGGGCCGGGCCGCCGTCGCCGGTCCACACCGGGTACGGGTCTTCCGGGGTCAACACGCCCAGGCCGCGGCACAGCTCGACGAGGTGCCGGTACCGCTGCTCGCCGCGCAGCTGCAGCGGATCCTTCGGGTGGGTCCACAGGTCGTGGTTGCCCGGCACCCAGATCACGGTGGCGAAGCGCTCGCTGAGCAGGCGCAGCGCCCACTCGATGTCGGCGGCGAACTCGCCGACGTCACCGGCCACGATCAGCCAGTCGTCCGGGGATTCCGGCCGGAGTTCCGCCACGATCGCCCGGTTGTCCGGGAACGCCACGTGCAAGTCGCTCACGGCGAGCAGCCGACCAGTGCTGTGCATGATCCGGATCCTACCGATCCGCGGCCGGCCCGCTGGGCGCATTCGGACGACCACAATGGACCGATCGCGCCTGTTTCGCGCGGGTTTCGTTCGGAATGACCAGGATTTGAAACGCGGTTGAACGAAACGCATCGCCCGGTAGTGTCCGCGGCAGAGCGATCCGCACCGGCCATCGAGGGCCGTGCCGGCGGTTTCCCGCCGCGTCGGTGGCTCCATCAACCGGGCCCTGGCCGATCCGGTTCTTCCCCCGCGAATTGAGGTTTCAATGGTCGACATCATCTCCGGCGACGCCGAGGCGCTGGCCGTCGCCGCCCGGCTGGGCGAGCGGTTCGCTGCCGGCGCCTCGCAGCGCGATGCGCAGCGGATCCTGCCTGCGGACGAGCTCGACGAGCTGTCCGCGAGCGGCCTGCTGGGTATCACCGTGCCGAAGGAGCACGGCGGCGCGGAGGTCTCGAACCGGACCCTGGGTGCGGTGTTCCGGCTGCTGGCGGCGGGGGATTCCAGCATCGGCCAGATCCCGCAGAACCACTTCTTCTTCCTCGGCGTGCTCGCGCACAACGGGACTCCGGCGCAGCTGGACTTCTTCTACCGGGAAGCGCTGGCGGGCAAGCGGTTCGGCAACGCGCTCGCCGAGGCCGGCGCCAAGAACGCGCACGCCTTCGAGACCAAGCTGATCAAGCTGCCGACCAGCGACTTCCGTATCAGCGGCACCAAGAACTACACCACCGGCGCGCTGTTCGCGCACTGGATCCCGGTGTTCGCCGTCGACGAGGACGGCCGGATCAACGCCGCGTTCGTGCCGGCCGGTGCAGAGGGCCTGACGGTGCTGGACGACTGGGACGGCATCGGGCAGCGCACGACGGCCAGCGGAACGGTGCTGCTGGAGGACGTCCTGGTGCCGGCGGAGCGGGTCGTGCCGCACCACCGGACCTTCGAGAAGGCGGAGATCTTCGGGGCGTTCGGCCAGTACCTGCACGCCGCGATCGATGTCGGCATCGCCGATGCGGCCCTGCGCGACGGTGGGACCGCGGTGCGCGAGCTGAGCCGCCCGTGGTGGGAGGCGAACGTCGAGCGCACCGCGGAGGAGCCGCTGGTGGTGCAGCTGTTCGGCGAGCTCGCGCTGCGGGTCCGGGCGGCCGGTGCGCTGCTGGGCGAAGCCGGCGATGCGCTCGACGCCGCGCGGCGTGCGCTGGACGCGGGCGCGGCGGACGCCGACGAGCTGGCGGCCGAGGCTTCGGTGGCGGTGGCCGCCGTGCGCGCGCAGGCGGACGAGGCGGCCGTGTCGGTGTCCAGCGAGATCTTCTCGCTCATCGGCGCCCGGTCGGCGCGCACCGGCCGCAACCTGGACCGGCACTGGCGCAATGCCCGGACCCACACGCTGCACGATCCGCGGCGCTGGAAGGTCCAGCACCTCGGGAACCACGCGCTGAACGGGATTCGGCCGCCGCGCAACGGAATCGTCTGACGGGAACGGGAGGGTGACGGCCTGGGACCGCGATCCGAGCGTGCACACCGCGCTGGCGCAGCTGGTGCTGCTCGCCGCGCTGGTGGGCGTCGCGCGAAGCGCCGCTCGCGACGCGACCGAGTTCGTGCAGCAGCGCCGGCGCTCCTACAACCACGCGAGCGCGCCCCTGCCCAAGGACGATCCGCTGGTCCAGCAGGTCGTCGGCAAGATCCACAGCGCCGCGTTCGCCGCGCAGGCGATGTTGGAGGCCGCGGTCGGCTCGGTGCGCCGCGCGCAGCAGGGCTCACGGGCGGATGTCATCGCTGCGGAAGTCGATGTCTCCAAGGCTCAGGTCGGGATCGCCGATCTGGTGCTGCGCGCGGTGGCCGAAGTCTTCGACGTGGGCGGATCATCGGTCGTGAGCCAGGAGAAGCTGCTCGACCGGCACTGGCGCAACGCGCGGACGCTCACCGTGCACAACCCGCTGGTCTACAAGGCCCGCGCGGTGGGTGATCACGCCATCAACGACAGCCTGCCGGTGTTCGTCTGGACGACCGGATCGCCCGGTGCGGCATGACCCGTGGTCGTGAGTACGAAAACCGGTTCTTACCGGACTCAGCACTCACGACCCGGTGCGGTCGAAGTACAGGTCGCGCGGGCGCAGCGCCAGGGTGGCGGCGGCACCGATGGCGCCGGTGAGCACCAGGTACCCGCAGGCCCACCACGGCGAACCGCCGCCGGCGGCCAGCAGCGCGGTGATGATCAGCGGCGTCAGTCCAGACGCGTAGATGCCGGAGAACTGGTACACGAACGACATCCCGGTGTAGCGGAGCCGCACCGGGGCCAGCTGCGCGTACAGCGTTCCCTGAGGTGCGTAGAGGATCGCGTGGATGACGCCCAGCACCAGGACGATCACGAGCCCGATCAGCAGCGGGTCACGCGTCTGGAAGGCCAGGAACGCGGGATAGACCGACAGCGCGAACAGCGCCGCGCCGAACGCGTAGGTCCGGCGGGGCGTCCACCCGTCGGCGAACCGGCCGAACACCGGCAGCAGCACGGCCAGCGTGATCGCCGCGAGCATGACCGCCACCAGCACATCGGTGCGCGGGAGCTTGAGCGTCGACGTCGCGTAGGCGAGGAAGAACACCGCCCAGGTGTTGAAGGCCGCGCCTTCGGCCCAGCGGGAGAGCAGGCCGAGCAGCGTGTTGCGCCGCGCCGTGCGGTCGCGGAAGAGGTCGAGGAAGGGCGCGCTGGAGGTGTCGCGGGCCGCCCGGACCTCCTCGAAGGCCGGTGTCTCGGCGACCCGCAGCCGGATGACCAGGCCGATGACGACGAGCACGATGCTCAGCCCGAACGCGATCCGCCAGCCGTAACCGAGGAACTGCTCGTCGTCCAGCAGGTTGCCGAGCAGGGCGAACAGCCCGGTGCCGAGCCCGAGCCCCAGCGCGAGGCCGACCTGCGGCCAGGCCCCGTACCGGGCCTGCTTGCCTGGCGGCGCGTACTCGACCGCCATCAGCACCGCGCCGGCCCACTCGCCGCCGATCGCCAGGCCCTGCACCACGCGCAGCAGCACCAGCAGGATCGGCGCGAGCAAGCCGATCTCGGCGTACGTGGGCAGCGCGCCCATCGCGGCCGTGGCCAGGCCCATCAGGACCATCGTGGTCACCAGCGTCCGCTTGCGCCCGATCCGGTCGCCGACGTGTCCGAAGAGGACACCGCCGAGCGGGCGGGCGACGAAGCCGACGAAGAACGTGGCGAAGGCCAGCACGGTCGACACGGTGGGGTTGTCGGTGGGGAAGAAGAGCTTGTCGAAAACCAGGCCGGCAGCCGTGCTGTAGAGGAAGAAGTCGTACCACTCGACGGTGGTGCCCATCAGGCTGGACACGATCACCGTGCGGACGTCCTTCTCCGGCACCTGCCGGGTTCCGGGCGCGTCGACGTGCGTACCCGCGGTCATGCTGCTGCCTCCTGAGGCGGTGCTTACGGGTTCGGGCGGATCAGAACGCCGAACACGCCGCCGAGGTCACCCGCAGCAGATCCACGTGGTGACGATTGGTCAGCAGTACCGGTCGGAGCACGCGCCGACGCTATGGAGGCGGTCGAACCGGTGTCAAGCAGGCCGCGCACCGGTCCGGCAGGTGAGATCGGTTGACACTCCTGAGGGCCTCTGCTGCGATTGCCGCGTGATGGTCGCGACGTTGTTCACCAGGCGGCGGCACGTGGATTTCCACCGCGTGGCGGCGCAGGCGTGTCGCCGCTGACCTGATTCCAGCTCGCTTCGGCCGGCCCAGACCGCGCCGCATTCGTCCACAATGGACTCACATGGTCCGGTTCCGATCGCCGGCCTTCCCTGGAGTTGCGCATGTCTTTGAAGTTCCACTGGTTCCTGCCCACCTACGGCGACAGCCGGTACCTCGTCGGCGGTGGTCACGGCGTGGCGACCACCAACACGGCGGCGGGATCGCGCCCGGCGACGCTGGCCTACCTCGGCCAGATCGCGCGCAGCGCGGAGCAGCTCGGCTTCGAGGGCGCGCTGACGCCGACCGGTGCGTGGTGCGAGGACGCGTGGCTGTCGACGGCGATGCTCGCGGAGGTCACCGAGCGGCTGAAGTTCCTGGTCGCGTTCCGGCCGGGCCTGCTGTCGCCGACGCTGGCCGCCCAGATGGCGGCGACGTTCCAGCGCCACTCCGGGCAGCGGCTGCTGCTCAACGTGGTCACCGGCGGTGAGAGCAGCGAGCAGCGCGCCTACGGCGACTTCCTGGACAAGGACGCCCGCTATGTGCGTTGCGACGAATTCCTGCACGTGGTGCGGGCGTTGTGGCGGGGCGAGCGGGTCGATCTCGACGGCGCGCACATCCGGGTCGAGGGCGCCGAGCTGGCCCGGACCCCGGACCCGGTGCCGGAGCTGTACTTCGGCGGCTCCTCGCCCGCGGCCGGCACCGTCGCGGCCAACCACACCGACGTGTACCTGACCTGGGGCGAGCCGCCGCAGAAGGTCGCGGAGAAGATCCAGTGGATCCGCGCCCTCGCCGCCGAGCGGGGCCGCGCCCCGCGCTTCGGGATCCGGCTGCACGTGATCAGCCGCGACACCAGCGAGCAGGCGTGGGCGGAGGCGCGGCGGCTGCTGGACGCGCTCGACCCGGCGACCATCTCGCGGGTGCAGGAGGGCTTGGCGCGCAGCGAGTCGGAGGGCCAGCGGCGGATGCTGGACCTGCACGGCGGCTCGACCGCGGACCTGGAGATCTACCCGAACCTGTGGGCTGGTGTCGGCCTGGTGCGCGGCGGCGCCGGGACGGCGTTGGTGGGCAGCCACGCGGAGGTGGCCGAGCGGATCGAGGAGTACCACGCGCTCGGCATCGACGAGTTCGTGCTCTCCGGACACCCGCACCTGGAGGAGGCCTACTGGTTCGGCGAAGGCGTGCTGCCGATCCTGGAGCGCAAGGGGCTGTGGCGGCACCCGGCAGGCGCGGGGGAGGTGAACCCGGCGAGCATCCCGTTCGCGGACGTCTCGCGCGAGCCCGCCGCCACTTCCTGACGAACGGCCGATTCCTGGCCGAACGGGGCCGTGAGTACTTTGTGCTGCTATAGCAACACAAAGTACTCACGGCCTTTTTGTTGTCCGCTAGGTGGGAAGCGTGGTGCGCCCGTTGACAGGAGTGGTCGTTTCTTGGTGGCATAGCTTCGTGTTCTTCGCAGACAGGCTCACCAAGCGCCGCCACGTCGACCTGGTTCGCGTCGGCGCGCAGGCCTGTCGCGACTTCTGATCTCCTCCCTTTTCGCAACGGCAGGAAAATCCGGCCGATTCCCTTTCACGCGAGGTGAACTGCGGCCTCGCGCCCTGACGGCGCACGTCTGCGTGCGCTGTCGCGTCATGCGCGACAGGAGATGAGAATGTCCGATGCCTTTCCGGCCGAACCGCTGAAATTCGCCTACTGGGTGCCCAACGTCAGCGGCGGCCTCGTCACCAGCAAGATCGAACAGCGCACCGATTTCGGCTTCGGCTACAACAAGAAGCTCGCCGTGCTGGCGGAGAACAGCGGATTCGAATACGCCCTGAGCCAGGTCCGCTACGCCTCCAGCTACGGCGCCGCCCAGCAGCACGACCCGGCGGCCTTCAGCCTCGGGCTGCTGCTGGCCACCGAACGCCTGAAACTGATCGTCGCCGCCCACCCGGGCCTGTGGCATCCGGCGATCCTCGCCAAGTTCGGCATCACCGCCGATGTCCTCTCCCAGGGCCGCTTCGCGGTGAACATCGTCAGCGGCTGGTTCAAGGACGAGTTCACCGGGCTCGGCGAGCCGTGGCTAGAGCACGACGAACGCTACCGGCGCACGGAGGAGTTCATCCGGGTGCTGCGCGGCCTGTGGACCCAGCCGAACTTCGACTTCGGCGGCGACTTCTACCGGATCCACGACTTCAGCCTCCGGCCGCAGCCGCACCAGGTGCCCGGTCGCCCGCATCCGGAGATCTTCCAGGGCGGCAACTCCACCGCGGCGCGGCGACTGGCGGGCCGCGTGTCGGACTGGTACTTCAGCAACGGCAAGGAATTCGACGGCTTCGCGGAACAGGTCGCCGACGTGCGTTCCTTCGCGGCGGAGCACGGGCGCACCGTGCGGTTCGGCCTCAACGGCTTCCTGATCGCGCGCGACACCGAGGCGCAGGCGCGCGAGGTGCTGCGGGAGATCGTGGAAAAGGCCGACACCGATGCGGTCGAGGGATTCCGGCGCGCCGTCCGGCAGGCCGGGAAGTCCACTTCGGACGGCAAGGGCATGTGGGCCGATTCGGAGTTCGCCGATCTCGTGCAGTACAACGACGGCTTCCGAACCGGTCTGATCGGCACCCCGGAGCAGATCGCGCACCGGATCGTCGAGTACAAGAAGCGCGGCGCGAACCTCATCCTGCTCGGATTCCTGCACTACCTCGAAGACGTGGCGCACTTCGGCGAGCACGTGTTGCCGATCGTCCGCGATCTGGAAGCAGAACTGGACCGCACCGGCGACCCGATCGGCGTCGGCAACGCCCGTTGAGCGAAGGGAAAAAGACGATGACCGCGAACGAAACCCAACGCAACTTCAACGAAGCCAGGCCCACCACGGCGGCGGGCTGGATCGAGCGCGCGAGCGAGGTCGCGGCCGTGCTGGCCGAGGACGCACTGGAACGAGACCGCGCGAACAGGACTCCGTACGTGGAGGTGGGGCTGCTCAAGGACGCCGGCCTGGTCACGCTCCTCGGTCCGCGCGAGCACGGTGGTGCCGGCGAATCCTGGGAGACGGCGTACCGGGTGATCCGCGAGGTCGCCAAGGGCGACGGCTCGATCGGACAGCTGCTCGGCTACCACTACCTGTGGGCGTGGGCGGCCCGTCTGGTCGGCACTCCGGAGCAGATCGCGGCGGTGGAGGAGTTGTACACCGCGAACAACTACTTCTTCGGCGGCGCGGTCAACCCGCGCGACGACGACCTGGTCATCGCGGACGAGGGCGACACGCTCGTGTTCCGCGGGAAGAAGTCGTTCTCCACCGGCAGCAAGGTTTCCGATCTGACGGTGCTGGAGGGCGTGCTGGAGGACAGCCGCAAGCACGTCTTCGCGATCGTGCCGTCCGCGCAGGACGGCATCGTGTACGGCGACGACTGGGACAACCTGGGCCAGCGGCTGACCGAATCGGGCAGCGTGGTGGTCGACGACGTCCGGGTCCCCTGGGCTTCGGCGGCGGGATACGTGGACAAGGAGTTCCAGTCCCTGACCTACAACACGCTGAACGTACCGGTGATCCAGCTGGTGTTCGCCAACTTCTACCTGGGCATCGCCCAGGCGGCGCTGCAGGCGGGCGTCTCGTACACCACGCAGCGCACCCGGCCCTGGCCCTACGGTGGGGACAACAAGGACGCGGCGACCGAGGAGTTCTACATCCTCGACGCGTTCGGTGACCTGCAGGCCAAGCTCTGGGCCGCCGAGGCGCTGATCGACAAGGCGGGTTCGGAGATATCCCAGCTGCTGCACGCCGAGCGCGAATCGCTGACCGAGGAGCAGCGGGGCCGGGTCGCCGTGCTGATCGCGGCCGCGAAGCAGCGCATCATCGACACGGGCCTGGAGATCGGCACCCGCGTCTTCGAAGTGACCGGTGCGCGTGCGACGGCGAGCTCGGTGGGCCTGGACATCTACTGGCGCAACCTCCGCACGCACAGCCTGCACGACCCCGTGGCGTACAAGCGGGTCGAGGTCGGGCGCTACGCGCTGCTCGGCGAACTCCCCGAACCCACTTGGTACACCTGACCGCTTCCGCGGGGAGCACTGCGCGATCCGCACAACCCGAGGAGTTCTTGATGGCAGTCTCTCCGCCCGTCGGTGCCGAGCCGAGCACCGCGGGCCTGGTGCGCGACGACACCGAGGCGCTGGAACTGGCGGCGCGGCTCGCGCGGCGGTTCGCGGCCGGTGCCGCCGAGCGCGACCGCGAACGGCGTATCCCGCACGAGGAGCTCGACGCCGTGTCGGCGAGCGGTCTGCTGGGCATCACCGTGCCACGCAGCCACGGCGGCGCCGACGTGTCGGCCCGGACCCTGGTCGAGGTCTTCCGGCTGCTGGCCGCCGCCGACCCGAACATCGCGCAGATCCCGCAGAGCCACTTCGCCTACGTCAACGTGCTCCGGGAGAACGGCACCGCCGAACAGCGGCAGTTCTTCTTCTCCGAGGTACTGGCCGGAAAGAGGTTCGGCAACGCGCAGTCGGAGGCCGGTAGCCGCACTGTGCAGGAGATCCAGACCAGTCTGACATCCACAGCGGATGGTGGTTTCGTCCTGCAGGGCAAGAAGGCCTACTCGACCGGTGCCCTGCTCGCGCACTGGATCCCGGTGCTCGCCAAGGACGACCGCGACCGGCTGCAGGTGGCCTACGTGCCGCGGGACGCGCCGGGGGTCACCGTCGTCGACGACTGGGCGGGCATGGGCCAGCGGACCACCGCCAGCGGCACCGTCGAGCTCGACCAGGTCCTGGTTCCAGCCGACCGGATCGTGCCGCACCACCTGACCTTCGACCGCCCGTAACTGCACGGCGCGTTGGCGCAGGCGCTGCACGCGGCCATCGACGTCGGCATCGCCGGGGGAGCGTTCGCCGACGCCGCCGAGTTCGTGCGCACCCGCAGCCGGCCCTGGGGCGAAGCCGGAGTCCAGGCGGCGGCGGATGATCCGCTCACCATCCAGCGATTCGGCGAACTGGCGGTCCGGCTGCGCGCCGCCGAGGCGCTGCTCGACAAGGCGGGAGCGGCGCTCGACGCGGCACGTGCCGACCTCGACGCCGACTCGGCGGCCCAGGCGTCGATCGCGGTGGCCACCGCGAAGGCGTTCGCCGACGGCGTCGCGGTCGAGCTGGGCAGCGCGTTGTTCGAGGTTTCCGGCACCAGGTCGAGCCTCGCGGAGACCAACCTGCACCGGCACTGGCGCAACGCCCGCACGCACACCCTGCACGACCCGGTCCGCTGGAAGATCCAGCACATCGGCCGCTACGTCCTCAACGGCACCCGCCCTCCCCGGCACGGCCAGATCTGACGAAGAGAGCATCGAGAAAGTGTCCCAACCGCACCACAGTTCCCGACCCGCGCACGCCTCGAATCGCGCGCATCCCACCGACCGCAGTTCCCGGCTGCCCTTCCGCGCGTTGCGGCTGATCCCGTTGATCGGGCTGCTGGTAGCGGCCGTGACCGGCTGCGGGCTCGCCGGCGGGTCCGCGTCCGACGAACGCACCATCACCGTCGTCGCCACCGACAGCCCGCCGTACCACGAACCGCTCGAACTGGCCCGCAAGCAGCTCGAAGCCGGTGGCTGGAAGCTGGACGTGCGCTACGTGACGGACATCGTGCAGCCGAACCACGCGGTCAGCGCGGGCGAGGCGGACTTCAACTTCTTCCAGCACGGCGCCTACCTGCAAACCTTCAACCGCGACAACGGAACGAACGTCGTTCCGCTGTGCTACGTCGTCGGTTCCCCGGCCGGGCTGTACTCGACCCGCTACGACGACGTCTCGCAGCTGCCCGACGGCGCGCGGATCGCGCTGCCGGTGGACCCGGCGAACAATGGCCGGGCGCTGCACCTGCTCGCCGAGGCCGGCCGGCTGAAGCTCCGCGACAGCGCCCAGGTGGTCACCACCAGCCAGCGCGACATCGTGGACAACCCGCACCGCTACTCGTTCGTGGAGGTCGACCAGCAGACCCTCACCCAGACCCTGCCGGACGTCGACGCCGGATTCCTGTTCTCCCGCCAGGCGATCGAGATGAAGCTGGCGGTCGAGGGCGACGCCCTGCTGCGCGAGAAGGACGTCGACGCGATCCCGTACCGGATCGTGGTCGGCGGCCGCGCGGACGAGGCCGGCTCCGAGAAGGCGCGGGCGCTGCAGGCGGCGTTGCAGAGCCCGCCGGTGCGCGACTTCTTCGTGCGGTTCTACGGCGACTGGGCGCCGCTGCCGTGGACCGAGGACCCGCAGGCCCAGCTCGGCCAGTGGTGGAAGGACGGCGGACGTTGATCACGCTGCGGGGTGTCACCAAGCGGTTCCCGGGCCCGGACGGCCCGCTGACCGCAGTCGACGATGTCGACCTGCACGTGCCGCGCGGCTCGGTGCAGGGGATCATCGGCTTCTCCGGCGCCGGAAAGTCGACGCTGGTGCGGCTGATCAACCTGCTGGAGCGCCCGGATTCCGGCTCCGTGCTGGTCGACGGCGAAGAACTGACCACATTGGACGAGGAGGCGCTGCGCCGCAGACGCACCAAGATCGGCATGATCTTCCAGCACTTCAACCTGCTGGCCAACCTCACCGCCGCCCAGAACATCGAGCTCGCCCTGCGCATCGCCGGGGTCGGCAAGGCGGCCCGCGCGGCCCGGGTCGCGGAGGCCCTCGCCGTGGTTGACCTCGCCGACAAGGCCGACGCGTACCCGGCGAAGCTCTCCGGCGGGCAGCAGCAGCGGGTGGCCATCGCGCGGGCGCTGGCCAACGAGCCGGCGGTGCTGCTGTGCGACGAACCCACCAGCGCCGTAGACCCGCGCACGACGATCACGGTGCTGCGCTACCTCCAGGAGGTCAACGAGCGGCTCGGCATCACGATCGTGCTGGTCACCCACGAGATGAATGTGGTCCGGGCGATCGCCGACGACGTCGCGGTGATGGAGGGCGGCAAGGTCGTCGAGCATCTGCGGCTGGACGGCTCGCCGCTGCGGCCGGAGACCGAGATCGCCCGCTTCCTGCTGGACGACCGCATCCGGCTGCGGCCCGGACGGAGCCTGGAGGAGACCAATGCAGGCTGACAGCATCACCGCTGCCCTGCCCGAAATGCTGGAGGCGCTCGGCGAGACCGCCGTCATGCTGCTGATCACGGTGCCGCTGGCGGTGCTCGCTGCGATCCCCACCGGCGTGCTGCTCTGGGCGAGCAGGCCGGGCGGGCTGCGCCCGTCGCCCCGGCTGCACCAGGTCGTGAACGCGGTGGTTAACCTGGTGCGCTCGTTCCCGTTCCTGATCCTGCTGATCGCGATGATCCCGATCACCCGGCTGATCGTGGGCACCAGCGTCGGCACCGTCGCGGTGACCGTGCCGCTGTGCGTCAACGCCATCGCGTACCTGTCGCGGTTCGTCGAGCAGAACCTGCTGCAGATCGATCCCGGCGTGATCGAGGCAGCCCAGGCGATGGGCGCTTCGAAGCTGCGCACGATCTGGAGCGTGCTGCTGGTGGAGGCCCGGCCCGCGCTGGCCGGTTCCATCACGATCATGGTGATCAGCTTCGTCTCGTACTCGGCGATCGCCGGCCTGGTCGGCGGCGGAGGCATCGGCGACTTCGCCATCCGCCACGGCTACTACCGGTACGAGACGGGCGTGATGATCGTCGCGGTGGTGGTCATGATCGCCCTGGTGCAGCTGGTCCAGCTGACCGGCACGTTGACCGTGCGGCGTCTGGACAAGCGGCTGTGAGCGCCGGGAACCGCCGTCGCCTGCGGTTGAGCGCGTTCGTCATGGCGACCACCTCGCACATCCTGGAAGGCCAGTGGCGCCGCCCGGACGCCCAGCAGCACCGGTTCGACGAGCTGTCCCTGTGGACCGATCTGGCCCGCCAGCTGGAGGCGGCCCGGTTCGACGCGATGTTCTTCGCCGATGTCGTGGGGCTGTACGGGAACTACCGCGGCAACTGGGACATCTTCGCCACCGAGGGACTGCAGATCCCTTCGCACGACCCGTCGGTGATGATCTCCGCCCTCGGCGCGGTGACCGAGCACCTGGGCCTGGCGTGGACCAGCTCGGTGATCCAGGAGCACCCGTTCACGTTCGCCCGCCGCGCGGCCACGCTCGACCACCTCACCGGCGGCCGGACCGGCTGGAACATCGTCACCTCGGCCCTGGAGAACGCGCACCGCAACTACGGCCTGCCCGGGCTCACCCCGCACGACGAGCGCTACCGGTGGGCCGACGAGTACGTGGACGTCGTCTACAAGCTGCTGGAAGGCAGCTGGGAAGACGACGCGCTGTTGCGCGACAAGGCCGGGAGGCACGCGAACCCCGCCGGGATCCACAAGATCCACCACGAAGGCGAGCGGTACTCCGTGGCCGGCCCGCACCTGGTCGCGCCGTCACCGCAGCGCACGCCCGTGCTGTTCCAGGCCGGAACCTCACCGGCGGGCATGGCGTTCGCGGCGCGCAACGCGGAGGCGGTGTTCATGTTCGCCGGTTCGCTGCGCAACGCCCAGAAGGTCACCACCACGGTCCGCTCGCTGGCCGTCGAACACGGCCGCAGGCCGGAGGATCTGCTGTTCTTCGCGGGACTGTCCTTCGTGGTCGGCAGCACCGAAGCCGAGGCCCGGCGGCGCAAGGCCGACTACGACGAGTACCTCTCGGTCGACGGCCTCGCCGCGCACATGCTCGGCGGGATGGGCGTCGACCTCGGCGACGCCCCGGTCGACACCCCGCTGAAGGACCTCGAGGTCGAGGGCGGGCAAGGGGTGCTCCAGGCCGTCATCGACTCGGTGCCCGGCGGCAACCCGACCATCGAGGACATGGTCCGGTACCGGGCGGAGCGGATGCGGCTGGTCGGCACGCCCGAGCAGATCGCGGACGAGCTGGAGCGCTGGCAGTCCGCGGGAGTGGACGGGATCAACATCATCAACCACGTCATCCCGGGCAGCTACACGGAGGTGATCGAAGGCCTGCTGCCCGAACTGCGCCGCCGCGGCCTGGCGCAGACCGAATACCAGCCGGGAACCTTCCGCGACAGGCTGTTCGCGGACATCGCCGCGCACCACGGGCGCCTGAACCCGCGCCACCCCGCGGCGGCGTACCGGGGAGCGTTCCGCAATGCGCCCCGCTGACCGGCGGAGGCCTGCGCGTTCGGCAGCTACCTCGGGATCCACCGCAAGATCCGGGTCGTCGGCTCGCCGCAGACCGACGCGCTGCCGCAGCGCGCGCCGGAACCGGGACTGGTCCTGGTGCTCACCAGCGTCACGCGCTCCGACGACACCGGCGGCGCGGCGCCCGGCACCGAGCTGCTCATGGCCGCGGCGGCGGAACTGCAGGCCGCGGGCAAGCGAATCCTGGTCGGCCTGCACCCCCGGGAAGACCCGGCGTTGTGGAGCCGCTACGAGATCAGCGACGTGCCGTCGCTGCAGGCTTCGGCCCGCGCGGAAGCCGCGATCGGGATTCCCGGCACGGTGTTCCCGCTGATCGCGGCCGTCGGAACGCCTCTGGTGGGCTGCACCGACCCGGCGCTGACCGTGCCCGAGCACCTGCTTTCGGTCTGCTCCAGCACCATCGGCGACGCCGCGTCAGCGGTGTCCGCAGTGGACGGTGCCGAGCTCCCGGACCCGGCGGTGCTGGCCGATGCGGTCGGGCCGATCGGCGGCTCGGCGCGCCGGTTGTTCGACGCCTGGTCACGGGCCGCCCGGGGGCGGTGAGACCAGGGCGGCGACCGCGGGATCAACCGCGATCGCGTGCCCCCCTCGTGGTGTTGGTCAGTCCTCGTCCGGCTTGGCGTGGTCGGGCACGCCCGGGCGCGGATCGCGGGACAGGTCGATCAGCGGGTGTACCCCGGCGCCCTCCGGCGCGGCGTGGCTGTGCCTGCCCGTCTCGGCCTCGTTGCTGGGACGGTCGGGTTCGGTGCTCATGTTCTCCTCCGGTCGGCGATCTCAGGACAACATCAGCATGCCAACCAGATGCACCGGAGCGCCGGAGAACGAAGTGCGACGCGCGTCACCCGCCGCCTAGGGCCTCAGAACTCGGCGCGGACCAGCCGAAGCCAGTCGCGCAGCGCCGGGAACCTGCTCATCAGCCGGTACACGGCGCGCACGGTCCGGTCCGGGATCTTCGCGAACTGGCTGGTCACGGCGACATCTTCGACGTACCGCAGGCGCGGGTCCCAGCGCTCGACATCGCGGCCGCCGCGGAGCGGCGTCAGGTACGGCGGGTAGCCCTTGCGCAGGCGTTCCGGGATCCGCTGGGTGAATCCGGCGACCCAGGGCGCCACCCCGTCGAAGATCAACTCGCCGCGGTGGAAGCGGTCGGTGATCCGGCGCAGCAGCCGCTCGACCTCGACGGTCGGCAGGTACATCAGCAGGCCCTCGGCGATGACCAGCACCGGCCGATCGGCGGGGACGTCGGCCAGCCACGCGGGATCGGTCACGGAGGCGCCGATCGTGCGGTAGTCGCCGGGCTCCGGGTAGAGCTCGCGGCGCAGCTCGATGACGTCGGGCAGATCGACGTCGAACCAGCGGACCCCGGCCGGCCGGTCGAGGCGGAAGGCCCGGCTGTCCAGCCCGCAACCGAGGTGCAGCACGGTCGCATCGGGGTTGCGGCGGAGGAAGTCGGCGGCCCAGTCGTCGAGCTGCTTCGCGCGCAGCGCGACGCCGAACCGGTTGCTGGCCAACCCGGGCTGCTGCAGCTTCCGCCAGTCGTAGTCGATCCGGCGCGCCGCCTCGACGGCGGCCTGGTCACGCAGGATCGAATCCTCCGAACGGCTTTCCAGCGCCCGCAGGTAGAGCGTGACGAGCATCGTGGACTGCACGCCGCTGAAATCGACCCTGCCGCTCATCGGCCACTCCGTTCGTCGCCCCACCGGACTGTACGACCGGGTAGGGGCGGGGCGAAATCCGCCGTATCGTCGTGTTGATCAGGCAGCGCACCGCAGATTCCCGGAGGACTCCGTGCCCGCACCCACTGCCATCGACCTCACCCGGCGCAGCACCGCCCTCGGCGGTTCCCGGAAGCTGACCGGTCACCTCGCGACGCCGACCACGCCCGGCCCGTGGCCAGGCGTGGTCGTCGTCCACGAGGCGTTCGGCGTCGACGACGTCATGCTGCGGCAGACCGAGCGCATGGCCGAGGCCGGCTACCTGGCGCTGCTGCCGGACCTGTTCACCGACGGCGGCACCCGGCGCTGCCTGGTCCCGACGATGCGCGCCGCGCTGTCCGGTCGCGGCCGCGCCTACGCCGACCTGGAGGCGGCCCGCACCGAACTGGCCGACCGGCCGGACTGCACCGGCAAGGTCGGCCTCATCGGCTTCTGCATGGGCGGTGCCTTCGCGCTCGTCGCCGCAGGCCGCGGCATCTACGACGCGGCCTCGGCGAACTACGGCCAGCTGCCCAAGGACATCGACCGCGCGCTCGCCGAGGCGTGCCCGGTCGTCGGCAGCTACGGCGGCCGGGACGGCATGTTGAAAGGTGCCGCGGCGAAGCTCGACGCGGCCCTCGAACGGGCCGGAATCCCGCACGACGTCAAGGAATACCCGGAGGCGGGCCATTCGTTCCTCAACGACGCCGAGAACGCTCCGAGAATCCTGCGTCCGCTGCTGCGGATCTCCGGCACCGGCCCGCACCCGGAATCCGCCGCCGACGCCTGGCGGCGGATCGAGGACTTCTTCGCCGAGCACCTGAGGTCGTGAGTCCGGTCAGGGGACGGCGATGGCGATCAGCTGGGTCTGCTGCCGGGCCGAGAAGTTGTTGTCGCTGACCACCAGGAGCACCCGCTCGCCGGTGGGCAGGCGCGGCCCCCAGCTGATGCCCTCCACGTTGTCGGTGTAGGGCAGCCCGATCTCGTCGAGGTCGACCACCAGCTTCTTCTGCACGGCGCGGAATCCGCCGTCGGCCAGCGAGTGCCGGTCGATCACGTCGTCGGCGCCGTCGGTGCTGAACTCGAAGATGCGGCCCTTCGTGCCGACCCCGCTGGCGTAGCCGCGCTCCAGCGCGAGGAAGCGGCCCGGCTGCTCGTCGGCGAGCAGCGAGGAGATTCCGTTGGTGTTCCAGTCGTTCGGCGGCTGCGGCTGCGCGAACAGCGGCTCCACCGGGTAGGCGTACTGAGCGATCGGGCGGCCCGCCCGGTCGTGCACCGTGATCCGGCTGAAGGCGCCGTGGTCGGCGTTGGCCGCCGGCCCGTCCTGCTCCAGCGGGCCTTCCAGCGCGGAGACGAGCCGCATGCCGTCGGCGGTGTAGGCCAGGCCCTCGAAGGTCTCGTTGACGCGCGGGCCCGCTTCGCCCATCGTCATCTTCTCGTTCGGCGCGGTCGGCAGGTCTCGCACGTACCAGCCGTCGCGGTGCGAGATCCGCAGCGCCGGGTCGAGCAGCACCGTTCCCCGGGCCGAGCCGTCGGCCGGGACGTTGCGCTGCCCTTCGTTGGTCCAGGCGACGTCGCCGGAGAGCGGGTCGACCCGCAGTTCCTCCGGATCCACGGTGCCCATGATGTTCCGCAGGGCGCGCGGCGTCCGGTGCTGTTCTTCGCGCCAGGTGTCGATGGTCGGGTAGGTGGTGCCGCCCGGGCGGCGGAACACCTTGGCGCCGGTGAACGTCACGTCGTCGACGCCGTCCTCGGTCACGGCGACGTTGGCCCGGTAGTAGCGGGCCGGGGCGTAGTCCGACCAGTCGTCGCTGACGAAGACGAAGTCCCCGCTGCGGCGGTCGTAGTCGACAGAGGACAGCCCGCCGACCGGGGTGCCGTCCACCTGCAGGTCGTGCGGCACCACGTAGGTGCCCAGCAGCCGGGCCGAATCGGATTCCGCTGCCGCGGCGGGGAATGCCGCCGGAACGAGGAACAGCGCGGCGGCAGCGGCGAGCACTGCCGATGAGGTTCGGGTTCGCATGATCAGCAGCCAACCGGCCGCCCATCGGCAGCGCCAGCTTGATCACTCGTCCGGGCGACTCGCGCGGCTCGAGATCAACCTGGCCACCTGCTCGACGACTGGGCGGGTGCTCGCCTGCCACACCACCCAGGTGGTCAGTTCGAGCGGCGGATCGACCAGCGGCACCCACGGCCAGCCCGGCAGCAGCCGGCGGGCGGAATGCTCGGTGAGCAGCACCGCCTCGGCCTCGGTCGCCTCGGCGCAGGCCAGCGCGTGCTCGGAGAACTGCGCGAACCGCCACAGCGGCACGGCGCCCGCGTCGTGCGCGGCGACGATCAGCCGGTCGTGCGCGACCGGCACCTGCTCGCGGCCGTGCGCCAGGAGCCGGAGGTTGTCGAGATCCCGGACGCGGCAGGTGTCCCGCCCCGCCAGTCGGTGCCCGGCGCGCACCGCGATCCCGAAGGCGTGGTCGAAAAGCCGGTTGCCGCGCAGCGAAAGCGGCCGCTCGTGCACCAGGCCGAGGTCGAGCCGCCCCTCCCGGACCATGCGCAGCTGGTCGGTGCTGCTCGCCTCGGTGAGCGTCACCGACGCGTGCGGGATCTCGGCGCGCAGCGCCGCCAGCGTCTCGAGGACCCAGTCGGCGGCCAGCCCCGGCGGGATGCCGATGTCGACCACCTCGCGGGTGCGCTCGCTCGCCGAATGCGCCGCGTCGCGGCTCGCATCGGCCAGGCGCAGCAGGAGCAGCGCGTGCTGGTGCAGGGCGACACCCGCCGCGGTCAGGGTCGTGCCGGTCGGCGTGCGCTCGAACAGCGTGACGCCCACATCGCGTTCGAGCTGGCGCAGTTGCCTGCTCAGCGATGGTTGCGTCAGGTGCAGGCGTTCCGCGGCGCGGGACATCGAGCGCTCGCCCGCGACGGCGACGAAGTACCGCAGATGGCGCAGTTCCATTTCACCTCCACGCAGTAGTCATGCCTGCGAAGCATGGCCTATCTGATTAGGTGGTATTGGACGTCACGCTGTCAAGACGGTGTACTTCCCGATGTCGCACGTCCTATCTGGAATCCTCGTCGGTGGCAGTGCGGCGCGCCAGCCTCGGCGGGCGAACCTCTGCCTCGTGAGCAGGACGTCGCAACCGGATCGCAGAAAGCGAGCGCTCAACGATGAGTCCCATCCCGACCGCCAGCGGAGTGCGCCACCCGTACCGGTGGGTCGTGCTCCTGTTGTCCTGGGCGGCGTTCACCATGACTGCGGTGGACCGCTCCACGTGGGGACCTGCGTCGGTCTCGGTCGGCGAGCACCTGGGGGTCTCGTTGGCCGGGCTGGGCGTCTTCGCCACCGGCTACTACGTCGGCTACGTCATCTCCAACGCCGGCGGCGGCATCCTCACCGACTGGCTCGGCGGGCGGATGGTCATCGCGTGCACCCTGTTCGTGGCCGGCGGGTTCATGATCCTGTTCGGCGAGACCACCTCGGTGGCGATGGGCATCACGTTCCAGGCCTGCATCGGTGTGTTCGCCGGGTGCGACTACTCGGCCGGGGTGAAGCTGATCTCGCAGTGGTTCCCGGCCAAGGACCGCGGCTTTGCGATGGGCATCTTCATGACGGCCACCTCGCTGGGCACGGTGATCGCGAACGCGATCGTGCCGAGCCTCATCGAGTCCTCCGGCTGGCAGACCTCGTACCACGTGTTCGGCGCGGCCTCGATGGTGGTCGCGGTGCTGTGCTTCTTCTTCCTGCGCAACGGATCCGAGACCGCCGACAGCTCGGCGCGGGAGGTGCCGAAGCTGGGCTCGCTGCTGCGCAACCGGGACCTCTTCCTGCTCGGGCTGGCCGGGTTCGGCGGGCTCTGGGGCACCTACGGGTTCATCACCTGGTCCAACGCCCTGATGATCAAGGGCAGTCACGTCTCCCCGGTGCAGGCCGGCGCGGTCGTCGCGATCTTCGGCATCGCCGCGGTGGTGGCCAAGCCGCTCATCGGGGTGATCAGCGACGTATTCGGCGGCAAGCGCAAGATGCTGACGATCGTCGTGCTCGGCGCTTTCGTGGTCACCCTGTTGCTGTTCGGCACAGCGACCAACCTGACCGCGTTCATGTGGATCGCGCCGTTCCTCGGCATCGCGGCCTACGTCTACAGCCCGCTGATGGTCGCGCTCATCCCGAACCTCTCCGGGGTGCGGCTGGCTGGTTCGGCGGCTGGCGCCACCAACGCGTTCTGGCAGCTCGGCAGCACGATCGTGCCGGTGGTGCTCGGCGTCGTCTTCCAGGCGACCGGATCGTTCTTCCTGGCCTTCGTGACGCTGGCCGCCGGGCCGCTGCTCGGCATGCTGCTGATGCTCGGGGTGCGGGAGCACGGCGCCGCCCCGCCGGCCGCCGACAAGGCCGGCGATACCGCCAAAGCTGTTGCTTGACAAGGAAAGTGGAGCGAACGTGACCCAGCACTACGACGTGATCGTGGCCGGCGGCGGATCCGGCGGGGTGGCCGCCGCGATCGGGGCCAGCCGCGCCGGTGCCCGGACCCTGCTGATCGAGCGCGGACCGTGCCTGGGCGGCGCGGCGACCCTCCGCAACGTCGTGACCTACTGCGGTCTCTACACGCGCGACGACAAGCGGCAGGCCGTCTTCGGCGTCGCCGGCGAGGTGGTGACCGCGCTGCGCGAGATGGGCGCGATCAGCGAGCCGACCAGGTTCACGGCGGTGGCAGCGGTTTTCGATCCCGAGAGCGTCAAGCGCGTCGCCGACGAGCTGTGCGCGCAGGCCGGGGTCGACGTCCTGCTGCACACCCACGTGCTGGGCGCCGACCGCGACGGTGACCGGGTCACCGCGGTGCGCGTCGCCGACCACTCCGGGATCCACGACTTCACCGCGAAGGCCTTCGTGGACGCCACCGGCGAGGCCGACCTGGCCCACCACGCCGGGGCGGAGGTCCGCTACGGCAACGACGGCTGGGTGCAGAACGGCACGCTCGGGGTGCGCTTCGGCGGCATCCCGGCGGACACCGAGATCACCAAGGACGCCATCGGTGTCGCGGTGCGCGCGGCGAAGAAGGCCGGCGCGCCCGACCTGACCGCGGAGAGCGGGCTCATCGCGCGGATGCCGATCTCCGGCGACCTCATCACCTATCTCGCCGACGAGGGCTACGACGCGCGCAGTGCGGCGGACACCACTCGCGCCGAGATCGGCGCCCGCCGGCAGGCGCAGGCGTACCTGCAGGTGGTCCGCTCGCTGCCCGGCTGCGGCGGCGCGTACATCGTCAGCACCGGGCCGGAGATGGGCACCCGGGAGTCCCGGCACCTCGTCGGCCGGTACCGGTTCACGGAGAAGGAAGTGCTCCAGCCCGGCCCGGTCGACGACGCGGTGGCGATCGGCGCCTGGCCGATCGAGTACCACCCGGGCCCGGGCATCCCGTCGGAGTGGAAGTTCATCGGCGATCCCGGTTTCTACGGAATTCCGCTGGACGTCCTGCACAGCCGGGACACGCCGAACCTCTTCGCCGCCGGTCGCACCGTGGACGGCGACCGCGGCGCGGGTGCGTCGTTGCGCGCGATGGGCACCGCGTTCGCCACCGGGCATGCGGCCGGTGTAGCGGCGGCCTTCACCACCGCCGGCGGCGACGTCGGCACCGCGGCGGTGCGGGCCGAGCTCAACCGACAGGGCGCCCGGCTGCCCGAATGACTCAGCGGTTGCGCTGATCGCCCGGCGTGTGGCCGAAGGTGCGGCGGAACACCTCGATGAACGCGCTCGTGGACGCCCAGCCTGTCCGGTGCGCCACCGTGGTGACGGCGTCGCCTTCGGCCAGCAGCCGCAGCGCGTGGTAAAGCCGCAGCTGCGTCCGCCACTGCGGGAAGGTCATCCGCATCTCGGCCCGGAACAGGCGGCTGAGCGTGCGCTCGCTGGCGCCGACCTGCGCGCCCAGCGCGGCCAGCGTGCGCTGATCGGCGGGATCTCCCGCGAGGATCGCGCATGCCGCGGCGAGCCGCGGGTCGCGCGCGGTGGGCAGGCGGATCGGCTGCTGCGGGGCCCGGCAGAGCTGATCCAACAGCACCGAGCGCAACCGGTCCCGCTCGGCCGCGTCGTAGTCGTTCTCCTGGGTGTAGGCGAGGATCAGCTCGCGCAGCAGCGGGCCGACGGCCAGCACCGCGGGCGAGGTCAGCCCCAGCGGGTTGTCGGTCGTGGGCAGGCCGACGGTGTGGAGGTCGGTTTCGCCGTACGCACGATGCTCGTGCACCGTGCCCGCCGGAACCCACACCGCACGGGTGCCGGGTGCGATCCAGCTGCCCGCGTCGGTGGTCACCGACAGGACGCCGCGCCCGGCGTAGACGATCTGGTGGTCGTCGTGCCGGTGCGCATCGACCCCGGAACCGGACGGCAGGAGCCGCAGCGCGGTGGGCGCTCTCGGCGTGTGGCGGATTTTCGACACAACATGGCAGTTTATCGAAAGCGGGACAGCTGCCGCTTGCCGGACGATCGCACGGTGACGCAGGAAAGAACTCGATCTGTTGGTCTGCTGGCCGTCGGGCACGCAGGCGTGGACATCTACCAGGGAGCGGTGCCGGCCATCGTCCCGTTCCTGGTGCTGGAGCGGCAATACGGCTACGTCGCGGTGTCCGGCATCGTGCTGGCGGCGACGTTGCTTTCGTCCGTCGTGCAACCGATTTTCGGCGCGCTCACCGACCGCGTGCGGATGCCGTGGCTGATCCCGGTGAGCATGGTGACCGCGGGGCTCGGCGTGGCGCTGTGCGGCGTCGGCGACTCCTACGTGCTGACGTGGCTGGCGGTCGCGCTGTCCGGGCTGGGCGTGGCGGCCTACCACCCGGAGTCGGCCCGGCTCGCGCGCGCCGCTTCCGGCGGCAACCACCTGGCGATGAGCTGGTTCTCCCTCGGCGGCAACATCGGTTTCGCGCTCGCGCCGATCGTGGTGACCCCGATCCTGGCCGCGGGCGGCCTGTCCGCCTCGCCGTGGCTGATCATCCCGGCCCTGCTCGGCGGGCTGGTGACCACCGCCGTGCTCCGCTCGCTGATCGCCGGCTCCGCCGCGACCGGCGGCGCCAAGGCCGACCGGGGCCGCGACGACTGGCCGGTCTTCCTGCGTCTGACCGCGATCGTCATCGCCCGGTCGATCGTCTACATCGGACTGAGCGCGTTCGTCGCGCTGTGGGTGCAGCAACGCGTGGGCGGCGGCGAAACCGCAGGCGCCGCGGCGTTGTTCGTGCTGTTCGCCGGCGGAGCGGCGGGCACCGTGCTCGGTGGCAAGCTGGCCACGACATGGGGCCGCATCCGGGCGCTGCGGCTGTCGTACGCGGCGTCCATCCCAGCGGTGGCCGGCGTGGTCTACGCGCCCGGTGTCAGCGTGTACGTCTTCGTGGCGCTCGCCGCGGTCCTGCTGTACATCCCGTTCTCGCTGCACGTCACGCTGGGACAGGACTACCTGCCGAACCGGGTCGGCACCGCCAGCGGCGTGACGCTCGGCCTGGCGGTGAGCGTCGGAGGCATCGCCACGCCGGTGCTCGGCGCGATCGCCGAGGCGACGTCCCTGCAAACGGCGCTGACGACGCTGCTGGTGTTCCCGGTTATCGCGTGGCTGCTCGGGCGAACCCTGCACGAGCCGGCCGCCCTGGAGGTCGCGGCGGCCCGCTGACGCGGCTCAGACCGGCGGCAGCCGCTGCTCGACGCCGAGGAGTGCGGCGAAGGGGTCGCCGACTGCCGCGACCCGGTCCAAGACGGTGCGGATCGTCCACCGGTCTGGGGCCAGGTCCGGGTCGTCGAGCTCGTCCCACTCCAGCGGCACGGACACCGGCGCGCCCGGTCGCGGGCGGGCGCTGTAGGGAGCGACGAGGGTCTTGTTGATGACGTTCTGGGTGTAGTCCAGCCGGGCCAGGCCGCGGCGGTCTTGCTTCGTCCACGCCCAGCTGACCAGCTCGGGGACGGTGCCGCCGACGGCCTTGGACACCTTCTCCACCCAGGCCCGGGTTTCCGCGTAGGTGTAGCGCGGTTCGACCGGCACCCAGATCTGGATGCCGCGCTGCCCGGTCACCTTCGGCCGGGCCTCGACGCCGAGGTGCTCCATCGCGGTCCGGTGCAGGCGGGCGAGGACGAGCACCTCCTCGAAGGTCGTCCGGCTGCCGGGATCGATGTCGAACAGTGCCCAGGTCGGGTGGTGGACGTCGGACACGCGCGAGGTCCACGCGTGCAGCTCCAGCGCCGCGTAGTTGGCCAGCCAGGCGAGCGCGGGAACGCTGTCCGGCACGAGGTACCACTGCGTGTCGCCCGCCTCGGCGTCCTCGTAGCGCCAGCGGCGGAGCCAGTCGGGCGCGTGGCTCGGGACCTCCTTGTGCCAGAAGCCGGGTTCGTCCACGCCGTTCGGGAAGCGGTGCGAGTTCAGCGGTCGGTCGGCGAGGTACGGCAGCATCACCGGGCCGATCAGCGCGTGGTAGCGGATCAGGTCGCGCTTGGTCACCGGCGCCTCGCCGTCGCGGCCGGGGAACAGCACCTTGTCGAGGTTGGTCAGCGCGAGATCCCGCCTGGCCAGCCGCCAGCGGCCCTTGGCGCCGAGCTCGTCGAGCGCCGCAAGCTCGTCCGCGGTGGGCGGCTCGTCGTTCATCCTTCCCTGATACCCGATTCCCGGTGTCGGCGAAAATCGAGGTCGTCAGTCCAGCACCAGCAGCTGGCCTTCGGCGGCGATCTCCGCGCCGGCCTCGTGCACGCCGGCGAGCTCCGGGGCGTCGGGGTGGGCCAGCGGGTTGGTGTTGTTGAGGTGGGTGAACAGGAACCGCGTCGCCGGGTGGCGGGCGATCTCCGGCAGGGCGGCCCGGATCGGCAGGTGCCCCATGCTGCGCGCGGGACGATCGCTGCCGGACGCGGGCGTCAGCTCGTCCTCGGTGTAGAAGGTGCCGTCCAGGAGCACGACGTCGGCGCCGTCGATGATCCGCTCGAATGCGTCGTTCCAGGCGGGCAGGCACGGCGCGTAAACCAGGCTGCGGCCCGAGCCGGTGAACCGGTAGGCGACGGCCCAGTCGGTCCCGGGCAGCTCGCGGGCGTAGCGGGGACGCTTGTCGCTGACGCCGACGGCCTCGACCGCGAGCCCGCCGGCCAGCGGCTGGCGATCGGAGATGACTTCCGGCCGAACCTCCGTGTAGTTGCCGATGACTTCGGTGATCGGAAAGGCCTGCCGAAGCGCCTGATGCACGGCGGTGGTCGCGTAGACCGGGAGCCGGGCGGCTTCGCGCAGGGTGAGCAGGCCGAGGGTGTGGTCCAGCTCGGCGCTGGTGAGCAGGACGCCCTCGACGGGCGTGCGCCGGGTGCCCGGTGCCGGCCGGAGTTCGGGGCTGTCCAGCAGCTGGGTGCGCAGGTCGGGCGAGGCGTTCACCAGGTACCAGGAGGTTCCGTCGCCGCTGATCGCCAGGCAGTCCTGGCTGCGCCGCACGCCGAGTTCCGCGGCCCGGCAGCAGCTGGCGCACCCGCAGTTCCACTGTGGAAGGCCGCCACCCGCAGCGGTGCCGAGGACGCGGACCCGCATCACATCCGCCTCGGCACGGCGGGCCGCGGCTCGGGCTCGACGCGGATCAGTTCGTGGTGCTCGGACAGCGAGCAGGCCGGATCGGTGGCCGCCGCGTCGCCCACCAGCTGGTACGCCTGGCACCGGCAGCCGCCGAAGTCGACGTCCTTCAGCGCGCAGCTGCGGCAGGGATCCGGCATCCACTCGGTGCCGCGGAAGCGGTTGAACGCCGCCGAATCGAACCAGATCGAATCCAGCGCCGAATCGCGCACCGACGGCACGCCCAGTTCGGGCAGCTGCGCGGCGGCGGGGCAGGGGAGCGCATCGCCGTTGGGCGCCACCGCCAGCTGCCGGTTTCCCCAGCCGTAGTTGCACGGCTTGGGGCGCGGGCTGAAGTAGTCCGCCGCCACGTACACGATCTCCAACCGGTCGCCGTAGCGCTCGCGGGCCACCGCCGCGTCCGCGTCCGCGCGCTGGACCTGTTCGCGGCTGGGCATCAGCGCGGCGCGATTGCGCAGTGCCCAGCCGTAGAACTGGGTGTTGGCCAGCTCCACGCGTTCCGCGCCGAAGTCCACGGCGAGTTCGACGATGTCGAGCAGCCGCCCGATGTTGCCGCGGTGCAGCACCGCGTTGACGGTCATCGGCAGCCCGGCTTCCACGATGCCGCGCGCGACGTCCAGCTTGCGGGCGTGCGCGCGGCGCCCGGCGATGACGTCGGCGGACGTCGCGGCCGAATCCTGCACCGACAGCTGGACGTGGTCGAGCCCCGCGGCGGCGAGGTCGCGCAATCGCCGCTGCGGCAGGGAGAACCCGCTGGTGACCAGGTTCGTGTACATGCCGCGTTCGCGGGCGGCGGCGACGAGGGCGACCAGGTCGCGGCGCAACGCCGGCTCGCCGCCGGAGAGGTGCAGTTGCAGCACACCGATGGACCGGGCCTGGTCGATGACGCGCAACCAGGCCTCGGTGTCCAGCTCGTCCCGGTAGTCGGCCAGGTTCAAGGGGTTCGAGCAGTAAGTGCACTGCAACGGGCATCGGTAGGTCAGCTCGGCCAGCAGCCCCAGGGGCAGCCCGGCCCGCGGCGCTGCCGACTGCTGACCGGACTCCACCACGCCGACGGGCTCCGCGCCCAGCACCCGGCGCCGGTCGAGGTCCGCGAGCAGTTCGAGCACGGATTCGGCGGTGGCGCCCTGGTACGCGGCTGCGAGCTCCCCGACGATTTCGGTGACCGTGCGACTGGCATCGCACCTGCGCACGATGTCGGCCGCGGTGTCGTTGAGCAGCAGCACGCCCTCCGGGTACAGCAAGGCATGCTTCCCGCGGACCCGGTCGCGGACGAACCGGACCCCGCGCCGCAACCCGGGGCGGCTTTCGGCGGTCACGTCCATGACTGTCCTTTGTAGTCGATGGCGTCCAACATCGCCCACAGCGCATCGCATTTGAACGACAACGCCCGAATCGCGGCGTCCTGCTGCTCGCGCGTCGCGCAGTGTTCGAGCACGACTCGAAGCGTCACGGAACTGTCCGCGCGAGCGGCCGGGATCCGCCGCTCGAAGTAGGCCAGGCCGTCGGGTTCGATCCAGTCGTAATGGCGTTTCCAGGCCGCCATCCGGTCGGCCATGTGACCGGGCGAGAACATCTCCGTCAACGCCGCGGCCACGCCCTCGATCCACGGTTTGCGGCGGCAGAAGTCCAGATAGGCGTCGACGGCGAACCTAACACCGGGCAGCACGTGGCGCTCGTCGACGACCTCGTCCCGCTGCAGGCCGACGGCCTCGCCGAGCACCAGCCAGTCGTGCAGGCCGCCGTCGGTGTCGCCGGCCCCGTCCTGGAAGGCGATCCGCTCGACCCAGATCCGCCGCACCTCGGGAAGCGGGCAGTTCGCGACGATGGCCGCGTTCTTCTGCGGCAAATGCCGCTGGTAGTACCACCGGTTGGCCACCCAAAGCCGAACTTCCGCGGCGCTGCAGCGGCCATCGTGCAACCGCAGGTGAAAAGGGTGGTGCGCCCAGTAACGCTTCGCCAACCGCTGCAGCGATTCCCGGAATTCGGATTCGGCGAGCGGCTGCGTCACCGACTGCCGTCGTGCGCGTAAGCGGTGACCTCGGGGCGCGTCTCGTACTGCTCGACCAGCGGCGGAGTCCAGCTCGGCGGCGCGGGAGCGGGGGCGGATTCGGAAGGAGCGGCCATCACGAGACCTCCAATTCGCAAGGAGAACAAGCGAACCCGAACCGTACAAGCGGCGCGCGCCCGGAATCAAGATTCCACCACCCGAACAACACGACCGCCGCAACCAATACCCCGAACGCCGGAATTGCGTCTCGCATTGGCGAATAAGGGGAATAAAGCGAACCGGCGATTGTGCGGCCAAGTGACGTCGGTCACAGCATGTCACACTTCGGTCCGGTGTCCCGTTCCTCCTTCGCGCATCGCAGCGCGGATCTTGGGAGGACGGAATCATGGCGGTACAGGTTGTGGTTGTCGGGGCCGGTTACTCCGGGTTGGCCGCCGCGAAGCTCGCGGCGCGGTGGACCGATGCCGAGGTGACGTTGATCAACGCCGATGACCGGTTCGTCGAGCGGGTGCGGCTGCACCAGCTCGCAGCCGGGCAGCAGCTGCGGGACCTGCCGTTGGCCAACCTGGTCGCGGGCACCGGCGTGCACCTGGTCGTCGACCGGGTGACCGGGATCGACGCCGAGGAAAAGGCCGTGCGGTTGGCGAACTCGGATCGTGCCGTGCGGTACGACCTGCTGATCTACGCGCTGGGCAGTGTGGCCGACATGGGATCGGTGCCCGGCGTCGGGGAGCACGCCTACACCGTGGCCACCGGCGACGAGGCCGTGCGGTTGCGGGAACGCATCGCCGACAGCGCTGTCGTCGCAGTGGTGGGCGGCGGGCTGACCGGCATCGAAGCCGCCGCCGAGCTGGCCGAATCGCACCCCGGGCTGAAGGTCCGGTTCGTGAACGGGGGAGAGCTCGGTGCCGGGCTTTCCCGGCGCGGACGCGACTACCTGCGGCGCACCTTCGACCGGCTCGGCGTCGAAGTTCTCGAGCAGGCCAGGGTTTCCGAAGTGCGCGCGGACGGGCTGGTGCTGGCCGACGGCGAGCACATCGGCGCCGACACCGTGGTGTGGACGGCCGGTTTCAAGGTGCCGGAGCTCGCTCGCGAGGCCGGTTTCGCCGTCGACGAGCACGGTCGGTTGGTAGTGGACGAGATGCTGCGTTCGGTCTCGCACCCGGAGGTGACCGGGATCGGCGATGCGGCGGCGGTGCGCATGCGAAGCGGGCAGAAGCTGCGGATGGCGTGCGCGACCGGGCTGCCGTCGGCGCAGCACGCCGCCCGCGCGATCGCCGACCGGCTGGCCGGGCGAGCGCCGCGGCCGATCCGGTTCCGCTACCTCAACCAGTGCATCAGCCTGGGCAGGCGCGACGGGCTGATCCAGTTCGTGCACGCCGACGACAGCCCGCGCGAAGCGGTGCTGACCGGCCGGAAGGCCGCGCTCTACAAGGAAGCGATCGTGCGCGGCACGATCCTCTTCGAGCGGCACCCGGTCATCCCGACCTCGCTGTAGCCGGACCGGGAACTTCCGGCCAGTAGAATCGGCGCGTGGAGCTCTTTCGCGGCGCGCTCGGCGTCGGTTCGGACCAGGCACTGGAGGTCGCGGTCGCGCATGCGATGTTGCGCCGCGTCAGCGGCGGCGAGTCGGGGCCGGCCGTGCGGGTGTACCGGCCGGACACCCGCGTCGTCGCCTTCGGCCGGCGAGACACCCTGCTGCCCGGCTTCCCCGACGCCGTCCGCGCCGTGCGGGACGCCGGGTTCACGCCGGTCCTGCGCGCCCCCGGCGGCCGCGCGGTGGCCTACACCGAGCGTTCGCTGGTGGTCGACCACGTCGGCCCCGACCCCGGCTACCTGGCGGGCATGGATGAGCGGTTCGTGGGTTACGCCGAACTGTGGGCAGACGTGCTGCGCAAGCACGGCGTCGGCGCGCAGGTCGGGGCGGTGCCGGGGGAGTACTGCCCGGGCGCGCACAGCGTGAACGCGCGAGGCCGGGTGAAGCTGGTCGGCACCGCGCAGCGGATGGTGCGCGGCGCCTGGCTGTTCAGCGCGGTAGCGATCTTCGACGACGACGAGGTGCTGCGGCCGTTGCTGACCGCCGTCTACCGGCACCTGGAGCTGCCCTTCGACGACGACTCGGTGGGGTCCGTGGCGGCCGAGTCGCCCGGCGCGTCCCTGGACGAGTTCGAAGCCGATGTCGTCGCGGCCTACGACGAACGGTTCGGCCTCGTCCCCACACGGCTGGCCGACGATCTGCTCGGCAGGGCCCGCGACTTGGCGGAAGACCACCGTGTCGCGGTCCACTGAGTCTCCTCACACGGCAGCGGCTTCCGGTTCGCTGACCTTCGGTTCTGCCTCCGGCCCGGAGCGCTTGCGCAGCAGCGCCATGCCGATGACCGCGAACAGCGCGACGATGGTGGCGCTGACGATGGAAACCACCTGGAAACCGCTGGTGAAGGCTTCCCGCGCCGGTCCGAGGATGCTCTCCGGATCGGCCAGCCGCCCCGCCGCGGTAACCGCGCCGGCCATCCCGTCCCCGGCCTCGGCCGCGATGCCGGGCGCCACCTCCGGCGGAAACACGACGACGCCCCGATAGACGGCGGTGGCGAGGCTGCCGAACAACGCGATGCCCATCGCGATGCCGAACTCACCGCTGGTCTCCGACATCGCCGACGCCGCGCCGGCCTTCTGCGGCGGCACCGAGCTCACCACCATCTCGGTGCAGAGCACGCCCTGCGGGCCCATGCCGAAGCTCGCGCACGCGATGCCGACGGTCACCAGCACGGTCCCGTTCCCGGCGTCCACCAGGGCGAACAGCAGGATCCCGGCGGCCGCGACGAGCATGCCGAAACCGAGCACGAACTCCGGCCGGAACCGCTTGGCCAACCGCGGCGCGATCAGCGACCCGACGACCACGGCACCGGCCTGCGGAACCATCAGGACACCGGCCTCCAGCGCCGACAACCCGGCGACCAGCTGGAAGTACTGACTGACCAGCATGAAGATGCCGCCCATGGTGATCGCGCCGACCAGCACGATGCCCAGCGCGGCGCTGAAGGTGCGCACGCGGAACAACCGCAGGTCCAGCATGGGTTCCGCGATCCGCCGCTGACGGCGCACGAAGACCACGCCGAGAGCGAGCCCGACGACCAGCGCCATCATGTTCGGCACCTGCGGGCCGTACTTGGCGAGTTCCTTGAGCGCGTAGACGATCGGCAGGATCGTGCCCAGCGACAGTCCCACGCTGACGAGGTCGAGCCGGCCCGCGTTCTCATCGCGGTACTCGGGCAGCAGCGCCGGGGCGGTCGCCAGCAGCAAGACCATGACCGGCACGCCCATCAGGAAGACCGAGCCCCACCAGAAGTTCTCCAGCAGCACGCCGCCGACGACCGGCCCGATCACCATGCCGCCCATGAAGCAGCTCATCCAGACCGCGATGGCGGTGCCGCGCTGCCGGGCGTCCTGGAACATGTTGCTGATCAGCGCCAACGTCGAGGGCATCAGCGTGGCCCCGGCGACGCCCAGCAGCACCCGCGCCGCGATCAGCATCGCGGGGTTGGGCGCGAACGCGGCCGCGATCGACGCGATGCCGAACCCGGCGCCGCCGATCATCAGGAGCTTCCGACGCCCGATCCGGTCGCCGAGCGTGCCCATGGTGACCAGCAACCCGGCGATCATGAAGCCGTAGCTGTCGATGATCCACAGCAATTCGGTGCTGCTGGGCCGCAGATCGGTGGCTAGGTGCGGCACCGCGAGGTGCAGCACGCTCATGTCTAACGACAGGAGCAGGGTCGGAAAGGCGAGCACCGCAAGCCCGATCCACTCCCGCCGACCCGCGGTCGGTGTCGTATCCACGCTCGAAACCCTTTCCTCTGGCGACCGCTCCCGCGGCGCCGTCCTGCTGTCGTGAGGATTGACTCGGGCCGCCGCTGGAAATAATCGGTGGATTCCCATGATCTACTGGAACGGTGGACAGTGGCGTGGCGGAACCGGTGAGCATCGACGGTGGTTGGGACAGTGCGGCAACGCTGATCGACGGGCGCTGGATCGAACGCCGGCCACGGCGCGCGGAAGTCGCTGATCGCCTGCGCATGGAAACCGAGTTGATGCCGTGGCTCGCGCCGCAGTTGCCGCTCGACGTGCCCGAGCCCCACGTCGTGGCATCGGAACCGTTGGTGGTCCGGCACGCACTGGTGGTCGGTGAACCCATTTCCGAGCCCACCGCCGAGCACGGCCGTCAGTTGGGAGCCTTCCTGCGAGCGCTGCACACCGTCGATCCAGCAGAGGCCGTCCGCCGGGGTCTGCAGGGTCCCGAGGAGGCAGCCCGAGAGCTCGCCGAAATCGTGGAGAGGTTTCGGGCGGACGTACTACCGCTGGTTCCCGTCGAACACCGTGGCGCGGCGCGCGCTCTGCTGGACACCTTCGGAGAGTTTCCTACCGACACCGTGGTCCACGGCGATCTCGGCCCAGAACATGTGCTGTGCCAGGGAACCGGCCTGTCCGGGGTGATCGACTTCTCGGACGCGCACGTCGGCGACGGCGCGATCGACCTGGCGTGGACGCTGCACGGAACACCACCGGAGTTCGCCACCGCGCTCGCGGAGGAATACGGGGTGACCCGACAGCTCCACGACCGAGCCTTGCTGTGGCATCGGCTCGGCCCCTGGTACGAAGTCGTCCACGGCCTCGACAACGAGCTGCCGGACGACGTCCGATCCGGATTGGACGGCGTCGTCCGGAGACTTCGCGACTGATCGGCCCGTCAGCGGCGTTCTGCCGCGACCACGAGGAAGTTCGGCAGCTCGATGTACGCCTCGGAGCCATCGGAGGGTGACGCGGCGGCCGGGTCGAGCCCCGGCTCGTCCAGCTCGCGCAAGCGGCAGCCGAGCCTCGTCAGCTCGTTGAGGTAGGTCGACAGCGTGCGATGGAAGTCCGGTGCGTAGGTCTGGTCGATCGGGTATTCGCTCAGGTACTCACGGATGCGGTACTCACCGTGCTGCCGCCAGGTCGGTGCCAACTGCTCGAAGCACGGGTGGTTGATGGAGAAGACGAAAACGCCGCCAAGCGCGAGCGACTCCACGCACGCTCGCATCGCAGCGAACCAATCGGGAATGGAAGCCAGCACGACGTTGGAAACCACCGCTCCGAACGGCTCGCCGAGATCCGGCAGATCGCACAGGTCGGCCTGCACGTAACGGATCCCGCGCGGCTGCGCCGCCTCTTTCTTGACGGCGTAGTCGTAGAGCGCCTGGGCGGGCTCGACACCGACTACCTCGGCCCCGCGATCGGCCAGCATCCGGCTGAGATACCCGTGACCGCAACCGGCGTCGAGCACCCGAACGCCGTCGAGCGGGCCCAGCAACCGCAGCAAAGAAGCGTTCAGCAAATGGCGGCGGCAAAAGTCGCCGTCCGGCTCCATCCGGTCCAACGCCGCCTCCGGCATCGCGGCCCATTTGCGGATCGCCGCACCATTCGTCCACTCCATGCGCATCCCTCCGACAGCTGCTGTTCGCGGATCCGGCCATGCCATTCTTTGCGCACGCCGCTGTGACCGCCGGTGGATGGTCGCGGCGCGGTTCGGGAGTTTCGCATCGTGAGGACCGAGGCTGAGACGACTCCCGTGAAAGCGCTCAATTGTGCCACGAGGAAAGCTGTTTTCGAAGAAGTCGGGCGTGATGGGCAGCGGCGACGTGGTTCGTTAGCGCCCGGAGCACGACGTGAGTGACGAGCGGTATGCGAAGCCTGCCCCCGGAGCTCTCATGCACGAACGGATCCTCCTCAACCGCACCGCGCCCGGCGCGCTGCCAAGAATCGGCAAGCCAGTCGGGCGGCCGCGTGCCACCGCCCGCCTGATCCGCATTCGGGCATCATGGTGCGCCCGCCGGGTCCCGTGGTGTGGGGATGAGGTCCCGGAGGTGTTCGCGGTGCCTGGTGGGTTGTGCTGTGCCGCCTGGTCTGGGTGTTCGTCTGGGGTCCACTGTGGGTGGTGGGATGAACTTGGGTCGTCCGTTGTGCATGGTGATGTCCCATCGTTGGTTGTGGAGTGTGCGGTGGTGGTGGCCGCAGAGCATGACCATGTTGTCCAGGTTGGTTGCGCCGCCGTCGACCCAGTGCTGGACGTGGTGCGCTTCGGGTGTTCCCGGCGGCCGGTCGCATCCGGGGAAGGCACACACGCCATCACGTCGAAGCAACGCGACTCGAATGTGCGTGGGCGCGGTTCGCTTAGCCCTGCCGACATCCAGCGGAAGACTGTCACCGCCAAGCACCATCGGGAGGATTTCGGCGTCGCAGGCGATGCGGCGGGCGTTCTGTGCGGTGATGGCGCGTTCGGTGTTCAACGTGCCAGGCATACCGTACTCGTCGACGAACCCCAAGTTCCGCTTCAGGTCGTCGAAGTCGATGGCGATGGTCATCTGCGGTCGCTGCCCACCCGTGCGCGGCATCCCGTCGTGATCCAACGTCAAATCCAGCAACGCGGAGAATCCGTCGGCATTCCGCTGCCCGACGGTGCGCGGGTCTTTCTCCCCGTCAACCTCGGGACGGGGCGCGGCGAGGGGCTCGATCAACGCGGCGAACTTCGCACCGGTTTCGCGGTCCAGCCTCGCTTTGATGACGGTCATGCCGTCCCGGGTGGTCGCGTAGTGGAGTTCCCGTGCTTCGTGTTGGGTTTCTTCGTCGTCGTAGGCGCCGTCTTGGTCGAGGAGGTAGCGGATGCGTTCGGCGAGTTTCTCCAGCTCGCGCGGCGACATCGTGCGCGCATACCCCGCGAGCGTCGCTTCGACCTCGCCGACTTGGTGGCAGCGGGCGTATTCGGGCAACCGGCGGATTCCGTTGACGATGACGCGTGCGTGTTCCAGCCCGATCGCACCCTCGGACAAAGCGGCAGCGGTGTGAGGCAGGTCGGCGGGCATGAGCTCGCCGTGCAGGGTGTGCCGGTCCTCAACAGTGCGGGCCACTGTCACCCGGGTTTTCGCGTCACGAGCATCGATGTTGAGCAGCCCTTGCAACCAGACTTGCAGTGATCGTGCGCCGGTCTCGGCGTGGATGCCCCGGTGGTCGGCTTCGGCGATGTACTGCAACTGCTCCCACATCAGCACCCGCATCTCCGTCTCCAAGCTTTGGATGCGGGCGGTGAGTTCGGCATCGGAGCATGACACCACCGACTGCAGGGGCATCGCCTCCGCGGTCGAGTCCTGGGCATTCACCAACGGCGTCATGCCACAATTATCCCTGACTCGAACACGCGTTCGCACGTTTTTTAAGGGCGCTTGATCAGGTGAAACACCCACCACCTGCCACGAAAACCCCGCCACGTCAACACAAGCCAGCACGCCGAACCCGCAACGCCCCCATTGCCGGCCGTGATCGACCGCTGCGCCGTGGCTCGTGAGCACTTTGGCCCGCTATAGCGATCCAAAGTACGCACGACCCACCCCCGAACCCGACGCGATCACCACACGCCGAAAGCCCCCGATGAATGACCGCCCCACAACGACTCCGGCAACGTGCCAGCGAAAGCCGACCACGAACGAAACCCTGCAACGGATCAACTCGAAACCGAACCCCATCAGTCCCAGCGAAGCCGGGAACCGCCGCCCCGCAACGCAAGACGCCGATGTGCCAGACCACACCGGGCCATCCCCGCGATAGAAAGCCGAACCGGGGCTGCGGGCCGGATGTCAAGCCGTTCACCCCCGAAGGGGCGGCCGCAAGGCCGGGCTTGACCTCCGG